>JAISQG010000195.1 GCA_031274335.1 Gracilibacteraceae bacterium | reverse complement strand
TAATTCTATCACTTTTACTTTTAAATCGAACTTATCGGCTCTATCTTGACGCCAAAGTCGACGGAGGCGCTATCTTGTACATAGACGAGGTGACTATCACATCAACTTTTGTTTTGGCGTACGCTTGGATATTGCCCTCATCTATGCCGCCAGCCGGGTCGCGACTGATTATGCGGCCTCCGCCGCCGCGCGTGACGCGTTTCTCGCCGTGGTCCGGGGCGACTCCGACGGCGACGCGATAACGTTGCTTGCGGAAACGACGGCGCCGACCGAATTGCTGACGGAGGCTGTCACGACCCTGCAGGATCATATGTCGGGCATTTCCACGCGGCTTTCGGATGAAGGGGAAACGCGCGCCGGCGCTCTGTCGGTCTTTCTGATCATCGTCGTCGTCGCGGTCGTCGTGATTGCCGCCGTTCTCGGCATCGTGAACGCCAACTCCATTTCCAAGCCCGCCGCGCGGCTTGTGGCCGCCGCGAAACAGCTCACTTCCGGCGACATCAACATCGCCCTGCAGACGGACGGCAGAGATGAAATGGGCAATCTCGCCAGGGCTTTTCAGGAAATGTGCGACGGCATCAAGGAGCAGGCCGACGTCCTCACGCACATTGCCGGCGGAGATTACACGGTGGATATTCCCGTGCGTTCCGGCCGGGATGTCATGAATAAAGCCATCCATGCTCTGGTCAGCAGCAACAACCAGATGATGGGTGAGATCAAGGAATCGGCGGAGCGGGTGGCCGCGGGCGCGGCGCAAATAGCGGACGGCGCTCAGGCTCTGGCCTCCGGTTCCACCCAGCAGTCCGCCACCATACAGGAATTCAGCGCCACGATCGCCGAGCTTCAGAGCCAGGCCAGTGACAACAGCGCCTTGGCCAGCCGGACGCTGGAAGAACTCAACGAGACCGGCCGCCTGATCGATGAAAGCATAGGCTACATGGGCGAGATGACCGTCGCCATGGATGAAATCAACGACAGCAGTCAGAATATTGCCAAAGTGATCAAGGTTATTGACGACATCGCTTTTCAGACCAATATCCTTGCCCTTAACGCGGCGGTGGAAGCCGCCCGCGCGGGCCAGCACGGCAAGGGCTTCGCCGTGGTCGCCGACGAGGTGCGCAGTCTGGCCAGCAAGAGCGCCGTCGCCGCGAAAGAGACCGCCGCTCTGATCGGCAACAGCGTCAAGAAGGTCAGCCAAGGCAATGAGATCGCGCAAAAAACCAATAACAGCCTGGTCAAGGTGGCTGAAATCGCCAAGGGCAACGCCGAGGCCATGGTCAAGATCAGCGCGGCGTCAGAGCAGCAGTCGGCTATCATCAGCGAATTTACCGAAGGAGTGACCCAGATCTCCGTGGTGGTGCAGGCGAACAGCTGCACCGCCGAGCAAAGCGCCGCCTCCAGCCAGGAGATGAACACCCAGGGCGCGCTGCTCAACCGCATCGTCTCCCGATTCAAGATCAGCGCTCCGTCCGCCCGCGCACCGCAGTCCGAGCGGCATGCTCTTTCCGGCTATGCGGGCGAAGCCGTTTCCGCCGACGCGCCCGCCTATGGCGGGAAAACTTCCTTTGCGCCGGCCGCGCGCAAATCCGACACATACGAGTGGAGCGACGACCTGGCAACGGGACATGACTTGATTGATTCGCAGCACAAACACCTGATCCAGGCGATCGCCAATCTCATGGATGCCTGTTCCAGCGGCCAGGGCCGCGCCGTGATCAGCGAGACCATAGATTTTCTGGAGGATTACACGGCGATGCATTTCTCGGAGGAGGAGGCCTTGCAAAAGCGGCATAAATACCCCGACTATCCGAACCACAAAAAGCTCCACGAAGGCTTTAAGACCGTCGTCGCAAACCTGGGCCAAGAGATTAAGCGGGAAGGGCCGACTGTGGCTTTGGTGGGCAAGGTGAACGCCCAGATCGGCGGCTGGCTGGTGAATCATATCAAGCGCGAGGACACAAAAGTCGCCGCGCATTTGCGCAAATCCTCGTGACGTCTTATTCCCACATGTCAGCCGCCGCGCAGTACAGCCGGTAATATACCCCGCGGCGCGCCATCAGTTCCTCGTGGCTCCCCTGTTCCTCGATGCCGTTTTCCGTGAGGACCAGGATCACCGTGGCGTTGCGGATCGTGGTCAGGCGGTGCGCGATGGTAAAAGTCGTGCGGCCTTCGGCCAGTTTTTCCAGCGACTGCCGCACCACGCGCTCGCTCTCGTTGTCGAGCGCGGAAGTCGCTTCGTCCAGGATGAGGATGGGCGGATTTTTCAGGAAAGCGCGCGCGATGCTGATGCGCTGTTTTTGCCCGCCGGAAAGGCGGATGCCTCTTTCACCCACATAGGTATCGTAGCCCTGCGGCAGCGCGGCAATAAACTCATGCGCCCCGGCCTGCTCCGCCGCCGCGCACGCTTCCTCGCGCGAAGCGCCGGGACGACCGTAGACGATGTTTTCATAGACGGTGCCCGCGAATAAATACACGTCCTGCTGCACGACGCCGATGCGCGAGCGCAGCGAATGGAGCGTGTATTCGCGGATGTCGCGGCCGTCCAGCCGGATGGCGCCCGCGCTCACATCGTAAAAACGCGGGATGAGGTTGCAAAGCGTCGTTTTGCCGCTGCCGGAGGAACCGACCAGCGCGACGTTTTCGCCGGGCGCGACGCGCAAGGCTATATTCGAAAGGACATCCCTTTCATTTTCATCATAGTGAAAACTCACTTCGTCAAAAACGACTTCGCCGCGCACTTCCGTCAGTTCCGCCGCCTCCGGGGCATCCGTGATTTCCGACTCGGCGTCCATGATTTCCAAAAACCGTTCCACGCCCGTCATGCCGCGCTGAAACTGTTCCGTGAATTCCACTATGCGCCGGATTGTCGCGAGCAGCGTCGTCACATAAAGAAGATAGGCGATGAAATCAGCCGGTTCTATGCGACCTTTGAGCATGAAAAGCGCGCCGGCCACAAGAACCGCGAGGTACATAAGGCCGTCGAAGGAACGGGTCATGGTCTGAAACCCGGCCATGTAACGATATTGCTCCCGCTTGATGTTCAAAAATTCCTCGTTGCCTTCCTCAAATTTTTCTTCTTCCAGATGCTCGTTGGCAAAAGCCTTGACGACGCGAACGCCGAGCAGACTGTCTTCGACGCGGGCGTTTATCTCCCCGATCTGGTTGCGCGATTTTCTGAAAGCGCGGCGCATCCGGCGGTTGAAGTAGAAAGTGCAGGCGAACATGGCCGGCAGGAGGATGAAAATGATGAGGGTGAGGCTCATGTCCATCGTCGAGAGGATGAGAAAAGCGGCCGTTATTTTCAAAGCGGCGATGAAAAATTCCTCCGGGCAATGGTGAGAAAATTCTGTCACATCAAAGAGGTCGCTCGTCACCCGCGCCATTATCTGCCCGATTTTCATATTGTCGAAAAAAGAGTAGTTCATCTGCTGCACGTGGTTAAAAAGATCGCGGCGCATATCCGTTTCGATGCGCGCGCCCATGACGTGGCCGACGTTGGCCATGTAATAATTGGCGACGGCGTCGATGATGCGCAGCGCCAGGTAAAGCCCGCCCAGCATCAGAATGGTGCGCGCGGTCAGGGAGGCGAGGTCGCTGATGCCCGTGTTCGTGATGTAGCGCACGATGAGAGGCAGGGCGAGTTCGCAGACCGTGGTCAGGGCGGCGCAGAAAAGGTCCGCCGCCAGAACGGCGCGGTATTTTTTGTAATACGGCAGGAAGCGCCGCAGTAAAGTCGTCGTTTTCAAGTGTCAGCCTTTCCCACGATTTCGAAGATTACCGATTCGCCTTGTATTTTCGATTTCGGTTTCCTCCTGTTGGTCTAACAAGCCCCTCGCGGGCGAGTTGCAATAATACGCGCCGGGCAGTCTTGGTCGAACGGCCAATAATCGATGCCGCCTCCGCTGTGCTGATTTCTCCATTGTCAGCGAGATGAGCGAGAAGCGCATCGCTGTATTTTTTATCGGCAGTGTTTGATTTATCGGACATTTTATCGGACATTTTATCGGACACGTAAATGCCCAGCGGTACAATCGTTCTGAATACATCGCCCTCGATTAGCTCAGGTTCTCCGCCGGAATAAATCTTTGTGTATTTATAAAGATTTCGCACCCCGGAACCAAGCGTGTCGGCGTAACCGATGTTGACGAAAAAATTCGCCAACAACGGGTTTTTAGGCTGTGGCGTAAACGAATCGGGGTCAAGCTTTCCCGGTCGTTTCGGCATACACCAATTTTCTGTTGCGATCCGGTTGCGATCAATGATGACTTTCGCCGGAAATGAACTTGTATATTCGCGGTGAACAATGATGTTGCTTACAAGCTCGCGGGCAATTTTTGAACGCACACTCACTGATTGAACGCCTTCCATATAAAATTTATCAAGCGTGTGCTTGGCGATAAAATCCATAATTTTATCGAAAGCCTCAATCAGATTGCAAGACACCATAAGGCGATCGTCATAGCGGTCCAGGTTCTCTCGACGCAGTATGCAATCGGTGACGTAACCCGGCAGGCACGAGCGAATTATTTCGTCATGCCCAAAAATCAGTATGGCCGCAAGCGTGTACCCGGATTTTCCAGTTAAGTGATCGGTTTGATACAAGCCGGCGCTTTGCATTATTTCTCTGTCGGGCAGTTTGCCCCACGGGTGCTTATCGTTGCGCGACAATGCAAGCTGACGAATTTGCGGCATCAGCTTTTCCAACAGTAGTTCGCTGTCTGTCGCATAAGGAAATATTTTGTTTTCTGAGGACGCTCCTTGCTTGCGGGAAACAATCATTCCCAAAAGTTCCGGGCTGTGGGTAACGTCAAAATCGCCGTCCTCGGCGCGGTCGTAGATTCTGCCGCCGAACATTACGAGTTGGGACGTAAACGGCACATAGCACCAAAGCATGATTTTGCCGTCAATTTTTGCTTCTTCAAGGGAGATGAACAGCGTCGGGCTGAACCTTTGCGCGTTGTTCATAACGGATACAAAGTCTTTTTTTATTTGGGAAACAGCATCCGGCGCAATGCCGCTGATTTCACCGTCATCCTCAACGCCGAGCAGGATATATCCGCCGTAGCGGTTGGAGAATGCACATACCGTTTTGTAGACGCTCTTAGGAAGTTCTCTGGCACAACGCTTAAACTCAACTGTTAAACCCTCGCCATCACGAATAAGCTGAAAAAGTTTTGTGTTCATATTTAGTAATTTCCATTATTTTAATACCGGCCGACTGAATTATACCAAATCAGGGTATGTTTTTCAATGCCCTGTAAATTGAAATTTATCTTGCGGCCTCCCCGCGGCGGAATTTGCAATTTATAGATTGACGGAGAAAAAGTAAGTAACGAT
>JAISQG010000189.1 GCA_031274335.1 Gracilibacteraceae bacterium | reverse complement strand
GTTATACGCTGATTTCCTTTTCTATTGTACCCAAAAAGGAGGCGCTGGTCAAGCTGGAAACGGGAGATTCGCGAAAAACTGTACAGTGCAGTCGCAAGCCCCCCTTTCAAAGGGGGTGGCAGCGGCAAAGCCGCTGACGGGGGGTTGCGAACCCCCAAGCCAGGTTAGCGGGCGGATAATATCCGCCCCTACAGTATCTAAAATTATTGGATATATGTATGAAACAATTCGTTTCAAAACAAACCTGTTTTCCGTTTGGCAAACAGCGCATATTTTACAACCACGAAATTGTAGGGGCAGACATATAACCACGAAATTGTAGGGGCGGATATCATCCGCCCGCAGGGGGGCAGACTGATGTCTGCCCCCCTTGTGTTTGCCATCTGGCAAAGCGATTTTAGCCGCCAGTTCAATCAGCCGACCGCCTGAAACGCCTGCTCCAGGTCGGCGATGATGTCGTCGATGTGTTCCGTTCCGATGGAAAGGCGGATAGTGTTCGGCTTGATGCCCTGTGCCAGCAAATCTTTTTCGCTCACCTGGGAATGTGTCGTGGAAGCAGGGTGAATGACGAGCGATTTGACATCAGCCACATTGGCCAGCAGGGAGAAAAGCTTCAGGTTTTCGCAGAACTTCCGGGCCGTGTCCGCGCCGCCCCTGATCTCAAACGTGAAAATGGAACTGCCGCCCTTGGGGAAGTATTTGTTAAAGAGGGCGTGATCCCTGTGGTCAGGCAGCTTCGGGTGGTTGACCTTTTCGACTTGGGGATGGCCCGTCAGGTAATCGAGCGTTCTGACCGTGTTTTCGATGTGGCGCTCCACACGCAGCGACAGGGTTTCCAGGCCCTGGAGGAACAGGAAGGCGTTAAAAGGCGAAAGCGCGGCGCCGGTGTCGCGCAGCAGGGTCGTGCGCGCCTTGATGATATAAGCGGCGGCGCCGGCGGCCTGAGTGAAAACAACGCCGTGATAGCTGGGATTCGGCCGGCTGAGGCCGGGAAATTTGTCGTTCGCGTCCCAGGCGAATTTGCCGCCGTCCACAATGACGCCGCCGATGGACGTGCCGTGGCCGCCGATGAATTTCGTGGCCGAGTGTACGACGATGTCCACGCCGTATTCAATCGGGCGGAGCAGATACGGCGTCGCGAATGTGCTGTCCACAATGACAGGAATGCCGTGTTTGTGGGCGATGGCGACGACGGCCTCTATATCGACGACCGTGGAATTGGGGTTGCCCAGCGTCTCAAAAAACAGGAGTTTGGTGTTCGGGCGGATGGCTTTCTCGAATTCCTCCGGCTTGCTTCCGTCAACGAAGGTGGTTTCGATGCCCAGATCCCGGAACGAGTTGACAAAGAGGTTAAAGGTGCCGCCATAAAGCTGGTTGTCCGAGACGATATGACCGCCGGAATTCGTGATGTTCAAAATGGCGTAAGTAACGGCCGCGGCGCCGGAGGCTGTGGCCAGCGCGCCCACGCCGCCCTCCAGCGCGGCAATGCGCTGTTCAAACGCGTCCCAGGTGGGATTCATGATGCGCGTGTAAATATTGCCGGGTTCCGCCAGGGCAAAGCGCCCGGCCGCCGTCGCGGAATCCTTGAATACGTAAGACGTGGTCTGGTAAATCGGCACGGCCCGCGCGTCCGTCGCCGGGTCGGGGCGCTCCTGCCCCGCGTGAAGCTGGAGAGTCTCAAACCTGTAATTCTCGCCCATGCACATAACCTCTTTCATAAATATAGTTTGCTCAAATATAAGCATAAGCGCGGCGGCTGGTTTTGTCAAGACGCCGCGAACGCGGAACAGGCGGGGCGCGCCTGTTCCGCGGGCGCCGGCCCGGCGTTCGGGCCGAGGAAAAAGAAGAAGAATAGAAGGAAAGGATAAAAATGAGAGGCAGGCATTTTCATCATAAAACATATTTTGCATATATGTTTTACCAAGAAATAATACCACGCTTCTCCCGCGATGTCAAGCCGCAATTTGGCTATTAATAAATTTTAAAAAAATCCAATGACTCCGGCCTGCCTGACGACCGCCGCAAAATCACGCGGTTGCCGGCGCGCAGCAGACGGCGGTAATAAACGGAGGCGAACGCTCCGGCCCGTCCGCCGTACTCGGCCGCGGCGGAAATTTTGTCCATGACGGAAACCACCCAGGCTTCCCGCGAACGGGGCAGCCCGACCGGGAACATGTGGTGAATGATGATGTCCCGCTCCGTGCCGTTCAGCTCAAAAAAAGTTTCCGCGTTGCGGAGAGCGACGCGTGGGTGCAGGCGCGAATGGCGAAAGCCTTCCGCCCAAGCGGTATGATGCTCCCGCCGCCGGTATTTGTAAAGATAAAAATCGTGCAACAATCCGCCGCGAATTATGCTGCGGCAATCCAGCCCCAATTTTTTGCCCACGAGGTAGGCGCCATAGGCCACGTCAACACAGTGGTCAAAAACCGAGCCGCGGTGATGCCGTATTCCTCTCATCTGCTGATACACGCTATGTTCCAGTATTGGACGCGCTATTTCCATAAAATAGGAATCAAAAACCCGGTGCTCTTTCAACTCATCCTCCTTGTGATCGGCGAAGTCGTATTTTGAAGCTCTGCCGGAATAATTATCGTGTATCCGTGACCGAATGTCAAGCATTTTTTTCGGAGTTTAATGCGGACTATACAAACTCTCCAATTCAGCCCGCGCCGCACGAATCGCTTCCCGCACCCTTTCCGGGGCCGGGCCGCCCGCGACCCGCCGCGCGCGGACGCAAGCCTCGACGCTGATCGCTTCATACACGTCGTCTGCAAAAACAGGGGAAGCCGCCCGCAATTCTGCCAGCGGCAAATCCTCCAACGCGCGGCCTTTTTGGGCGCAGGCCAGGACCAGGCGGCCGACGATGGCGTGCGCTTCCCGGAAAGGCACCTGCTTTTTCGCCAGATAATCCGCGAGATCGGTCGCGTTCATAAAACCCTTTTTTGCTTCTTCCGCCAGGCGCTCCCGCCGCACGGTCATGGCCTGTAGCATCGGCGCCATCGTCAGCAGGCATTTTTGCACGGTGTCCACGGCGTCAAACACCGCCTCCTTGTCCTCCTGCAAATCCTTGTTGTAAGCGAGCGGCAGGCCCTTCATCACCGTGAGCAGGGCGACCAGATCGCCGTAAACCCGCCCGGTTTTGCCGCGCACGAGCTCCGCCACATCCGGGTTTTTTTTCTGCGGCATGATGCTGGAACCCGTCGCATGAGCGTCGTCCAGGGTGATGAAGCCGAATTCGCCGCTTGACCACAGGATGATTTCCTCGGCCAGGCGGCTCAAATGCATCATGATGATGGCCGCCGCGCTCAAAAACTCGAGCGCAAAATCTCGGTCGCTTACGCCGTCAAGGCTGTTCGGGGTCACGCCGGCAAAGCCCAGTTCCCGCGCCACTTCTTCCCGCCGGAGCGGAAAAGTCGTGCCCGCCAAAGCTCCGGATCCCAGCGGCGAGTAATTGAGCCGGCGCCGGGCGTCGTTCAGCCGACCCAAATCGCGCAAAAACATGGCCACATAAGCCATGAAATGATGTCCCAGGCTGACGGGCTGCGCTTTTTGCAGATGCGTGTACCCCGGAGCCCAGGTTTCCGCGTGTTCTTCGGCCAAAGCGAGCAGCACGCGCGTGAGCGCGGCGAGCAGTTCTTTTGTCCTGTCCGTTTCGCCGCGCAAAAACAGCCGGAGATCCAGCGCCACCTGGTCGTTGCGGCTGCGGCCCGTATGCAGTTTTTTCCCCGCCTCCCCGATGCGCTCCGTCAGAAGTTTTTCCACATTCATGTGAATGTCTTCCGCGCCCGTCTCCAGTTCCACCCGCCCTTGCGCGATGTCCTCCCGCACTTCCCGGAGACCGGCCGTGATCAGAGCGGCCTCCTCCGGCGTGATGATTCCGGCGCGGCCGAGCATGGCGGCATGCGCGATGCTGCCCTCTATATCCTGCGCGTACAGGCGCCGGTCAAACGCAATTGAGGAATGAAAATCCTCCACGAGCGCGTCCGTGTCTTTTTCAAAGCGCCCTCCCCAGAGCTTCATGCCGCCTCCTTATTAGAAAAAGTCAGGTGGGCGGTAAAGGGTTTACCGCCTTCGTCTCCCGTAGTATCAGGCGCGAAAAACACCGGAGCCGCCCGTCGGGCCTTGCTTTTTGCGCTTCCTCCCGGCCTCCGCCAGGGCCAAGGCCGCGAAAATCAGCCAGCCCAGAGCCGAAAGGGCCAGGCCGGCCGTAATCTGCCACGGCCAGAACTCCAGCTTGATCTCATGCGCGCCCGGCGTCAGCGGCACCGCCAGCAGCGCATCCACCGCTTTGACGGGCTCCGTCTGCACCCCGTCCACATAGGCTCGCCAGCCGGTCTCATAGGGGATGGTGGTAAAGAGCACTTGGTCTTCCTCCGCCTCCGCCTCAATCGTCACATGCCGCTCGTCTTCCTTGGTCACGCTTACATTTTT
>JAISQG010000165.1 GCA_031274335.1 Gracilibacteraceae bacterium | reverse complement strand
ATATATTTGTCCATGAGTAAATATTATCACGTCGCCATGGATTTGTCAACCTATACCATGCTTATATTGATTATATTTGCATATATATGATTAGATATTTGTTATCTGTTATAAACCCTCCGGCATATAGTCCCCATAAGGTAAAACTTTCGGTTCCTCGCACTTGAAAACCGCACGGTAGAATTCCAGAGCGTCTCTACATTCTCCGTTAAACACAAGATAAGGTGTAATCATTGTCCTGATTCCTCCGGTTTCGTAAGTTTTTTCGCTGCCGGGCGGGCGAATAATATCACGCTTCTGCTGTGCCTGTTCACTCACGCATTGCGTGGAACATAATGTACTATGGGGTTGTTATAACACAAAAATCGCGTAACTTCAAGTCATTCTATGCAATCCGAAAAGTTAGTGTTCAGACACCGAAAATAATCAGCACTATATGATGGCCATTGCGGCGGTTGACAAGCGCGGGGGCCTGTGGTAAAATCATTGTGTTAGCCCTAGCTAACGCATTCGCGGAAACTCCTGTTGAAACGGTTCAAAATGTTCATATTAAACGACGTGTCATTTTCATACGGCGAGGATCGTTTCCCGGCGCTGCGGAACCTGACCCTCAGCGTCGCGCCCGGCAGTTTTACGGCGCTGATGGGTGCGAGCGCCTCCGGCAAGTCCACGCTGGCCAAGCTGCTTAACGCGATATTGCTGCCGCAGACAGGCGAAATCATCATAGGCGGCCTTCCGGCGCGTCTGCCGGAGAACAGGGCCGCGATTCGCCGCCTGGTCGGACTGGTCAGTCAGAATCCGGACGACCAGATCGTCGCGACGACCGTGGAGGAAGATATATCCTTCGGTCCCGGCAATCTGGGCCTTCCTGTGACCGAGACACAGGAACGGGTGGAGGAAGCGCTGGCCTTGCTCGGCTTGGAAGCGATACGGCACAGAGAAGTCACGCGGCTGTCCGGCGGGCAGAAGCAAAAGTTGGCGCTGGCCGGCGCGCTGGCCCTGAGACCTCGTGCCCTTGTGCTGGACGAAGCGACCGCCATGCTCGACCCCGCCGGACGGGACGAGGTGCTGGAAGCGGTGTGCGCGCTCCGGCGACAAAAAGCCCTCACGGTGCTCTGGATCACGCATCGCGCGGAAGAGGCGCTGCGGGCACAGCGACTCATTGTGTTGCGCGACGGGGAAATAGCCTGGGACGGCGAACCGGTCGGCATTCTGGGGCGGGCGGAATTGCGCGAGTGCGGCCTCTTGCCCCCGCCCTGCGGCGTGCTGCTGCAAAAATTGGCGGCGGCGGGCCGACCCGTGCCGCTTACGGCGCTGACGCCGGAAACCTGTGCTGACGCGCTGGCCGCCTTATGGCCGGGGCGGGAAGGGGAAACACCTCATGCCTGAAGCCCTTCTGCGCCTGGACGCTTTGACCTGCGCCTATGCGGACGGCGCCCCGGTTTTAAGCGATGTGGGCCTGGAAATCCGGGCAGGGGAAACTCTGTTGATCGCCGGCACGCCCGGTTCCGGCAAATCAACCTTGCTGCGCCATCTGAACGGATTATTGCGCCCGGCGTCCGGCCGCGTCCTCCTGCGCGGGAAGGATATCCACCGGGACAAAAAAACCCTGCGGCATGCCCGCGCGGAAGTGGGCCTGGTATTCCAGTTTCCGGAACATCAGCTGTTCGCGGCGACCGTGGCGGAGGACATCGCCTTCGGCCCGCGCTGGCGGGGGCTGGGCGCGGAAGAAACGGCGGCGCGGGTGGAGGAGGCGAGAATTTTCGCGGATCTGGCGCCGGAAATCCTTTCCCGCCCGCCGCAGGCCCTTTCCGGCGGAGAAAAGCGGCGCGCGGCGCTGGCGGGGGTCATGGCTGCGCATCCTTCCGTACTGGCGCTGGATGAACCGCTGGCCGGGCTTGACCCCCTGACGGGCCGAGAATTGATGGCCCGCTTGCGCGAATGGCGGGACGGGGGGGAAAGGGCGTTGATCATCGTCACACATGATCTGGAAGAAGCGGCACGTACCTCCGACCGTCTGCTGGTGCTGCGTGAAGGCCGCGTCGCCGCCCTGGGCCCTCTGCCCCAAGTGCTGCTGGGGGAAGAAACCGGCCTGCCGTTACCGGCTATGCCCCTGCTGGGGCGGGCGCTGGCCGCGCGAGGCATCGCGACCGGCGAAGACGTTCTGAGCGCGGACGAAATGGCGGAGCGTCTTCTCGCGCTGTGGCCCGCGGAAGGGAAAGTCGGAGGCGGACGTGCATAACATCACCCTGGGGCAGTATTTGCCCGGCGATTCCCTTATCCACCGCCTGGACCCGCGCACGAAAGTGACGCTGACCCTGCTTTATCTCATCGCTTTGGCCGGCGCGCGGACGATGGCCGCTTACGCCTTGCTGCTGGCCTGGCCGCTTATCCCGGCCTTCCTGGCCGGGCTGCCCCCGAAGAAAATGCTCAGGGGTTTGAGCGGTTTCGCCGGCTTTCTGGTCTTCATGGCGGCGGCCGCGGCGCTGCTGACGCCCGGCGAACCGCTGTGGCAGGGCGCGGGGCTCACGGTTTCGCGGGAAGGGCTTTGGACCGGTCTGACCTGGACGGCGCGCATCGTGCTTTTTCTCGCCGGCTCGTCCATCCTGACCTATACGACGACGCCCATCCGCCTCATGGAAGGACTGGCCGCCATGCTCGCGCCCTTGCGCCGGCTGGGGCTGAACCCCGGCGACATCGCGCTCATGCTGGCTTTGGCCCTGCGGTTTCTGCCGATTATGACCGAGGAAGCGGAGCGCATCATGCAGGCACAGATTTCGCGTGGCGCCCCTTTTGACGAAGGCGGGCTGCTGCAAAAGGCGCGTATGCTGACGGCGCTGTTCGTGCCTCTTTTTCGCCGGGCGGCGGAAAGAGCGGAGCATCTGAGCGTGGCCATCGTCAGCCGCTGCTACGGCGACGGCAACCGCACAAGCCTTCACCCGCTGCGCTTGCGGGCGGCGGATTTCGTCTTTCTGCTGGGCGCCCTCGCCGCCACGGCGGCGGTTTTTATCGTCAGCTGAGGATCTGTCATTCTGAGCGCAGCGAAGGATTTTGGCAGGAAACGGTTTTACAGTCAGGATAATACAAATTATGAAACAATTAGCAGAAGAAAAAACGCACGACCGGGATTACATCAGGGTAAGGGGGATGGCCTTCATCGCCATGCTCGTGTGCCTGGCCACTGCCCTCAGCTGGTTTGAGCGCTTCATCCCGCTGAGTTTCACGGTGCCGGGCATCAAGCTCGGCCTGGCTAATCTGGTCGTGCTGGCGGGCATTTACCTTTTGCCTTTTCGCCAGGCGCTGACGCTGGTCATGCTGAAATGCGTGATGACGGCCTGGATTTTCGGGTCGTTCGTCGTCTTTTTGTACAGCCTGGCCGGTTCGCTCCTGAGCTTTGCCGTCATGTACCTGCCGGCGCGCTTTTTTGCCCGCATGCCCGTGGTCGCGGTCAGCATCGCGGGCGGCGTCAGCCACAATCTGGGCCAATTGGCGGTGGCCGCCATAATCCTGCGCAACCCGGTGGTGTTCTATTATTTGCCGGTTCTGACGGTGGCGGGCGTCGTCACCGGAGCGCTCATCGGCGTCTGTGTTCGAGCCGTGCTGCCCGAACTCCGGCGGCAGGGAGGGTTTCGATGAAAACCCGCTGTTTGGCGCTGGCGCTGCTGCTGACCCTGGCGTTTTCCGGCTGTGGTGACCGGGGCGGGGAAGCCGGCCAGGTCACGCGCCAGATTCTCCGCATTGAGCAGGAGGGGCAGCTGGTGTATGAAGGCGAATTGGCGGCGGCGGACGGCGAGTTGCGTTTTATGGGCTCGGCCGGCGAATATGTAGCCGAGGTGCGGGATGGCCGCGTGCGGATGCTTTCCGCCCTGTGCCCGGATAAGCTCTGCATGAAGCAGGGCTGGGCGGAGCATGTCT
>JAISQG010000110.1 GCA_031274335.1 Gracilibacteraceae bacterium | reverse complement strand
CTGGGCTTTCCAGACGGAGGGAGAATTCAGCGTCCGCTCCACGCTGCCCGCCGCCAACACCGGCAATGTGCCGGCGGACACGGATCTGGAAATATCTTTTTCTCGTCCCGTCGGCAACGTCGCCGAATGGATCGACATCACGCCCTCTTTGCCGGGCGGCTGGCGGCAAAACGGCCTGACCGCCGTTTTCATGCCCGGCGCCATGTTCGCGCCGGACACGCTTTACACCGTGACTTTGCGCGCCGGTCTGCCGGGCCGGGGCGGGGAAGCCCTGGCCGAGGATTATGCTTTTTCTTTTCGCACGGGTGCCGCCGGCGCGCCGGCGGATTTTCTGGAAACGGCCGGCGGATTCACGGAAACTTTTCTGCCGGACGACCCGGCGGCCATTCGTTTTGCCGCCCCGGGCGCTAATTTCGCCGAGGCGCGGATCAGCGCCTCCGTTTACCGCGTGGAAGACAGCGTTTCCTATATCGCGCTGGCCCTGGAACACCGGGAACGCGTAAATCCTTTCTGCGGACGGGACAGCGATGCCCTGATCTCTCCTCCGGCCGCCGTTCCGGAAGCCGTTCTTGAGGGCGCTTTGCTGGAAACACAAAGCCCCGGCGTCCTGTATTTTGTCCTGCCGGAAAACCCGGGCCCCGGCTATTATCTGCTGGATATGACTGTCACGGGCCGGGAGACCGCCGTCCGGCGGCAAAAACTCATCTGCGTTTCCGCTCTTTCCGTTTATCTGCAAACCCTGGCCGGCCACACGGATGTCTGGCTGAATGACTCCGCCTCCGGCCAAGCCCTCGCCGGCGCCGCCGTGGTTGTCGGCTTCGCCGCCGCCGGCGAAACCGCGGCCGGCCCACCCTCCGCCGTGACCAACAGCGACGGGCTGGCGGCGCTGGACACGGACGCGGCGGGCGCTTATGCCCCCGTTTCCGTCAGCGCGGTCGACGGACGCACCTGGGCGGATTTTATTTCGCTGGACGGCTCCGGTTCCCAGGCTGAAACCGGGTATTATTCATACCTTTATTTTGACCGGGCGGCCTACCTTCCTTCGGACACAGCCCGTTTCTGGGGTTATCTGGCGCCGCGCCGCAATGGCGCCGCCCTGCCGCCGGAAGTCTCCGTCGGCTTTTCCGGCTTGCCCCCTCAGACCGTGTCGGTGGTCAACGGCGTTTTTACCGGCGAATTTACCTGGCGCGACATACGCCCGGACCGTTACAGCGCGGAAGTGACTGCGGACGGCAAATCCGTGCTGTCCCTGCCGTTGACGGTGACGGACTGGCGGAAACCGGCTTATGTCGTCAAAGCCGCCGCCGGCCAGAGCATCTATCGGCACGGGGAAAAAGCCGAAATTGCCGCATCGCTCACTTTTTTTGACGGGACACCGGCGGGCGGGCACCGACTCATGGCCGAAAACAGCGTTGCTTCGGAGTCCCGCGTCTCGGCTCCGGACGGGAGCGCCGCGCTGTCTCTGCCGGAGCCGGAACCGGACTCTTGGCGGCCTTATCTGGATTATATTTCCATTTGGGCGGAGGAAAACGAAACCGGCGCCGCGCGTAGCGAGGTTCGTGTCTGCCGCTTTCCGACGGATTACATGTGCGACATCAGGGCGGAAACCGTTACCGGCGGATTTTTCTTTGAAGTGGACACGGCGCGGATAGATTTCGCCAAAGCGGAGGCTGCCCTGGCCGACGGCGACGCGGCCGTCAGCGCCGCTGATTTTCCGGCCCAAATTCAGGGCGAAGCCTATGAGCAGTATTTCGACGCCTCCGTCATCCGCTGTGAGTATTTGCGGGAGGAAACCGGCGAATATTACGATTTTTTGCAAAACCAGCCTGTAAAACAGTATCGCTACACTTACCGGGAAAGCATCGTCGACCGTCTTTCTTTCAGCACGGCCGGCGGGCATTACCGCTCGGAGACGCTGCTCTGGCCGGCGGACGAGCTCGTCAGCTATAAAATCTCCTTGGATTATGAGACGCCGGACGGTGTCTGGCTGCGGGAATATGTTTCCACGGCCGGGACAAACCCGACTCAAGCCGCGCCGGATCATTACTATCTGGAGTCGGAGAGCACGGAATTCGCTCCGGGGGAAAGAGTGGCGGTCAAATTGCGCAATGACGCTTTCCCGCCGGCCGGCGGACGCCTTTTCTACGCGGTGTTTCAGGACGAGGCCCTTGTCACCGCCGTGACGGAAGCCGCGGAGTTTGAAGTGTATTGCGCCGAAGGGCTGATGCCGGACTTTAAGGTTTGCGCGGCCTATTACGACGGGCGGCGGGTTTTCGCCCTGGAAAGCGTCGCTTTTGCTTTCCGCGCGGAGGAACGTGCGCTCCGGGTGGAAATAACGCCGGAACAGGAAAATTACGCGCCGGGCGACGTCTTGACGGCGGAAATCAGAGTCACGGACGCGCTCGGCCAGCCGCGGCGGGCTTCGTTTGTGTTCAGCGCCGCGGACGAAGCGGCTTTTACGGCGTCGGAACAGGAGGCGGACGCCGCGGCAATGTTTTATCGTCCTCTCCACGCCGGGGACGCCGCGCAATTTGTTTCTTATGTCCCGCATGAATCCGCCGGCGCGTCCCGCGCGTTCGAGCCGGTCGGCGACGAGAACAGCGCAGACGAAAGCGAAGGCGCAGTCGGGAACGGCGACAGCGGAGTCCGGGTAAATTTCCGGGATACGGCGGCTTTCCTCAGCGGGCAAACGGATGGAAGCGGCCGGGCCGAAGTGAGCTTTGCGCTGCCGGAGGGTGTGACGTCCTGGCGCCTGACGGCGGCGGCTTTCACAGAAGACGGCTACGCGGGGGACGGGCGGCAAACGGTGCGCGCGACGCGGCCCTTTTACCTTGATCCGGCGATGAGCCGCCGCTATACGGCGAAAGACGATATTGTGCTGGTTTTGCGCGCGGGCGGGGTTCCGCCCGGCACGCAGGTGAATTACACGGTGCGGGCGGAGGACGGGGCGGGCTACGCGGCGGAGCAAGCCGTCAGCGCCGCCGCCGCTGACTACGGCGTTTGTAATTTCGGCAAGCTGCCTGCGGGTTCGTATACCTTCCGGGTTAGCGCGGTGAGCGGCGACGCGCGGGAGAAAGCCGCCTACCCGTTCCTGGTCACGGAGAGTCTTTGGGATCTGCCGGCGGTGATTCAGACCGATTTGTCCGAGCTGGAGGATGTCAGCCTCGGTTTTCCGGCGGAGCTGGTCTTTTATGACCGGAGCAACGAGCTTTATATGCGGGCTCTGGGCAAATTGGCCGGGGCGGCGGGCGCGCGGGCAGACGAGGTTATCGCCGGTGAATTTGCGCGTGCCGGGCTGGCGGCCTGGGACGCGCAAGCCCGCGCGCCGGCCGATTTCGTTGACGAGAGCGGGGGCCTCCGCCTGCTGCCCCGCGGCGGGCCCGACGGCCTCCTGACCGCCAAAGCCGTCGCCGCCGCCCCGGAGTGTCTGAACCGGGAGGAAGCGCGGGCTTATTTCTACTCGGTTCTCTGCCGGGGCGACGTCACTCCGGCGGAGGCCGCCGCCGCTTATCAGGGTCTGGCCGCCCTGGGCGCGCCCGTGCTCACGGACATCCAAACCCTGCTGCCAAACGGGGACGCGCTTTTCACGCTGCGGGACTGCCTGCGTCTGGCCACGGGTCTCGCCCTGCTCGGCGACAGGACGGGAGCGGCGGTCTGGTACGAGAAATTTATCGCCCCGCTGGCCGCGGCGGACGGCGAAGCGTTCATCATCGACGCCGGCGAGGGAGAGGACGAGGCTTACGCTCTTACGGCGGAAGCCGCTCCGCTGGCACGCCTGATCGGGCACGCCCAGGCTGACGGCCTGCTGGCCGCCGCCCTGGAGCGGGACGGCGCCGGCTCTTTCCCGCTGCTGGATATCATGACCTCCCTGCGCTTCATGCCGGAACCGGCCGGCAGCGACGCTTCGCTTCGCTACAAGCTGGACGGGGAGGAAATTTCCGTTGATTTTGCTACCGTGCCGGCGCACCGGCTCACCTTGGACGCTACCCGTCTCGCGGCGGCGGATTTTCGCTCCGAGGGTGAAATCGGTGTCATCGCTTTTTCCGCCGGCGGAACGGGCGGATTGGAACTCGACGCCTCGGGTAAGATTTCGCTGGAAAAATTTTACACACAAGAAAAAAGTCTCATCCGCGTGACCGTGGACGTCAGTTTTCAAAATAACGCGCCCCGCACGCCTTACACCCTCACAGATGTGCTGCCCGCCGGCTTGCGTTTTGTCAGCGCGGAGCCGGACGAAGGCGACAGCTGGTATTTGAGTGGCGAAGACGGGGGGCGCGTGGATTTCGTCTTGAACCGCGCGCGCGAAAGTTACGGCGCGCAGGTGGACATTCTGTCGGATTTCCGGATAATATATTACGCCCGCGTCGCCCTGCCGGGTGAATTCCTCGCGGACAGCGCTGTGGCGCGCCATACGGCAAGCGGCCTTTGCATGGCGACCCGGCCTGAGCTTCAGGCGTTCCAGCTGGCGAGATAGGCGGTTTGCTCCGGCGTCAGCGCGTCGATTTCCAGTCCGAGCGCGCGCAGGCGCATCAGGGAAATGCGGTCGTCCAGGTCTTGGGGCACAGGGTAAACATCCCCGCCCAATTCAGCCGAATGATTGACCAGATATTCCAGCGTCACCGCCTGCAGGGCAAAGGACATGTCCATGACCTCGGCCGGGTGCCCGTCGCCGGCGGCCAGATTGACGAGCCGCCCTTCCGCGAGCAGGAAAAGTTTTTTGCCGTCCGCCAGCGCGAATTCCTCAATGCCCGGCTTGATGGGACGGCGGCTGACGGCGAGGGCCGCGAGGGCCGTTTTGTCCACTTCCACGTCAAAATGCCCGGCATTGGCCAGAATGGCGCCGCTTTTCATAAGCGGAAAATGCTCCGCGCCGACGACGTTTTTATTGCCGGTCACCGTTATGAACACATCGGCTAAAGCGGCCGCCTGCCGCATCGGCATGACGCTGAACCCGTCCATCCAGGCTTCGCAGGCTTTAACGGGGTCTATTTCGCAGACGATGACACGCGCCCCCAGCCCTTTGGCCCGGAGCGACACGCCTTTGCCGCACCAGCCGTACCCGGCCACGCATACGGTTTTGCCGGCGACGACGAGATTCGTTGTGCGCATGATGCCGTCCCAGACGGATTGGCCCGTGCCATAGCGGTTGTCAAACAAAAATTTGCTCCGCGCGTCATTTACGGCGATCATCGGAAAACGCAGCGCTTTTTCCGCGGCCATGCGGCGCAGGCGCAACAGTCCTGTCGTCGTTTCCTCCGCGCCGCCTTTGACGCCGGGCAGGAGATCCCGCCTTTTTGTATGAAGCAAATGCACGAGGTCGCCCCCGTCGTCAATAATATAATCCGGCCCGATGGACAGGGCTTCTTCCAGATGGCGTTCGTATTCCGCGTCGGTCGCGCCGTGCCAGGCGTGCACTCTGACGCCGCCGCACACGAGCGCCGCCGTGACATCGTCCTGGGTGGAAAGCGGGTTGCTGGCCGCCGCCGCCACCTCCGCCCCGGCTTCGGCCAGGGTCAGTGCCAACCAGGCCGTTTTGGCTTCCAGGTGCAGGCAAATCACGACCTTTTTACCCGCCAACGGCTGGCGGCTCGCGAATTCCTCCCGGATAGCTCCCAGCACCGGCATGTACCCTTTAACCCAGTCTATTTTATCCCGGCCGGACGGGGCGAGATTGATGTCGCGTATATTGGAAATATTTTCTTTAGATAGCATTATTTTCCTTTCGTTTTTCAGATAGCGGCCATGATTTTATCCGCGATGGCGGCAAACGCTTCGGAACGATAATCTTCAATGCGCCCGGCGTCGGCCAGCGCAGTCATGGCCGGGTCTAGCGGCAGGGAGCCGAGAAAGGGGATCTCCTCCCGCGCGGCTTCTTCCGCGCCGCGTGAGCGGCCGAAAATCTGTATCGCTTTGCCGCAGTCCGGACATTCCAGCCAGGCCATATTTTCAATCAGCCCGTAATTCTTGAGCTTATAGAGATTAAGCATGTGAATGGATTTGCGGACAATCATGCCGGCCAATTGCTGCGGATTTGTCACGGTGACCACGCCCGTGACAGGAAAACTTTGGAAAATGGAGATCTGTACGTCTCCCGTGCCCGGCGGCAGGTCAATCAAAAGATAATCCAATTCCCCCCAGACAACCTCCGTCCAAAATTGACCGACCAGCTGGCTGATGATCGGCCCGCGCCATACCACCGGCGTGTCGTCCGCCGGCACCATGAGATTGAGCGACATGATTTTTATGCCGCTTGCGGTTTGCGCCGGCAAAAGACCCTCCTCCGAGGCGTTCGCCGACGCGGTGATGCCGAAAAGACGCGGAATGCTCGGTCCCGTAATGTCGGCGTCCAGGACCCCGACCCGGAGTCCTTTGTTTTGCAAAGCGGCGGCCAGCAGAGCCGTCACCGAGGATTTGCCGACGCCGCCTTTGCCGCTCATCACCGCCACGAGATTTTTTACCTTGCTGGCCTTTTGTGCCGCGGTCGGTTCCGGGGGCACGGACGGGCAGCTTCCGCCGCAGTCGCTCGCGGAAGGGCAGCTGTTGCATTGTTCGTTTGCCATTTGTTTTCTTCCTCCAAAAAAAATATAATCAGGAAGATTGTGCTTTCAGCAATTCCTGTTTGACCGCCCATAATTCCGGCGACAAGTCGACATAGTAATTGTGCGGGTTTTCAAACCGGGTCACGGACGGCCACAGCGTTTCGATTTCCCGGCGGCAGTAATCACGGATTTCACTGAGCGGCGGGCTGCTGTGAACGCGCCGGCCCTGCCTGAACACCGGTGTGAGCAGTTCTCGGGCCGTAAAATTCGTCAATGTTTTGCGCTTCCAGACGTAATCCGGGTCAAACAGCTCCAGCGGGCGCGATTCATCGACGGTTTCGCTGTGCAGACAGATATAATCCGCTTCCGCCTGTCCCGTTTCCTTATCATAAAGCCGGAAAACTTTTTTGAAATGCGGTGTCGTGATTTTCGTCACATTTTCGCTCACTTTGATTTTCGGCTTGATGTTCCCATCCGCGTCCTCCACGGCCGCCAGTTTGTAAACGCCGCCAAAGACCGGATTGCTTTTGGCCGTAATCAGGCGCTCGCCGACACCGAATAAATCCACGCGCGCTCCCTGCTGAATCAGATCCCGGATCAGGTATTCATCCAGCGCGTTCGAGGCGACGATTTTGCAATCGGGATATCCGGCGTCGTCCAGCATTTGCCGCGCGGCCACGGACAAATACGTTATGTCGCCCGAATCAAGCCGGATGCCCAGCGGCCTGTGTCCCAGCGGGTCAAGGACGTCCCGGAAAGCGCGTATCGCGTTCGGCACACCGCTTTTCAGCACATTGTAAGTATCGGCGAGCAGCACGGTTTGCTGCGGATATGTGCGGCAATAAGCCGCGAAAGCTTCATATTCGCTGTCAAACATCTGGATCCACGAATGGGCCATTGTCCCGCTGGCCGGAACGCCATAGAGCATTTCCGCCAGCGTGCAGGCTGTGCCGCCGCAGCCGGCTATATAAGCGGCCCGGGCACCGTTTAACGCCGCGTCCGCTCCCTGCGCCCGGCGCGAGCCGAATTCCGTGACCACGCGTCCTTGGGCGGCGCGCACGATGCGGTTGCCCTTCGTCGCTATCAGGGACTGATGATTCAGGGTCAAAAGCAGAAAAGTTTCAACCAGTTGCGCTTCAATCGCCGGCGCCCGCACAATCATCACAGGCTCATTCGGAAAAATCGGCGTTCCTTCCGGCACGGCGTAAACGTCGCCCGAAAAGCGGAACCGCGCCAGATAATCCAGGAATTCCGGCGCCAAGCCGCCTTTGTCCCGCAAAAAAGTGATGGCTTCCGCGTCAAAGCATAAATTCTCAATGTAGGAAATAGCCTGCTCCAGCCCGGCCGCGATGGCGAAGCCGCCGCCGTCCGGCACTTCCCGGAAATAAAGGTCAAAATACGTAATGCGGTCAGCCTGGCCGGAAAGAAAATACCCGTTCCCCATCGTCAATTCGTAATAATCACAGAGCATCGTGTAATTCATCAGCGCATCCCTCCCACAATTATTTTGCTCCGCCCGCCGCCATTTGTCAAGTAGCCGGGCGCGGATATTTATCAAAAGTGCCGTACAGCCCCTTGCTTAAGCCATGGCACAGGGCGTTGGTCGGTGATGAAGGGGCGGATATTATCCGCCCGCTAAGCTGGTTTGTGGTTCGCAACCCCCCGGCAGCGGCTTTGCCGCTGCCACACACCTTGAAAGGGGGGCGTGTACCCTGGTTTTGCCGCTGCCCACCGGTTGCTGTAGGGGCGGATATTATCCGCCCGTTTAGTAACCGGCCTAAGAGTTTGCAAATTATTTTACATAAAACTTACAAATTCACCATTTTGATTTTACATAGCGCTGATATACTAACGTTCTATCTATCATTAGCGAAAGCGGGAGCAGCTCCAGCGGCAATTGCCGCTAACATAACAGGAGGATCTCCAACAATTACATCAATTCCACTTACTACGAGTATGACGGGAGATACTAATGCCGCAGATCTTTCATTCCGTTAGTTCTGACTTCTACGTCGTTGCAATACTCTGTTTCTTGTTAGTTCTCGGTATGCAGTGTCTTAAAGGCCGCAAATCGATATGCGTTTGGTGGTTATCTAACATATGTGCGATAATTGGGTTGATTGCTTTTATCCGACTTGGCAAGTACAATGAATTGGGACTGGTTGTTGGTTTGTTAACTCAGTGCATTATATATCCTTTTGTGTCGCACAACAACGTATGCACAAAGTGTGGCAAACGTTTGTATTGGAAATCCTTATTCTCTCGCAAGTGTTTCAATTGCAACGAGATTCAGCGCCGCGCGAACGACAGATAAGCAACAAATTCGCCAGAGCCAGTCCGACCACGATGTTGCTGTGCCTGTCGCGGCGAATGTCACAACGGCGACGCAACTCCCCGACGAAATTGCGATTGTTCAGCGCCAAAACTTTCCCTAAAAAAGGAATCGCAGAGAGACAGTCCTTCACAAAAAAAATTAGGTACCTGTCCAAAACCCTGTTGACAATTCAGAAAGCACCTGTTATACTCTTGTTCAGAAAGTACCTGTTTTAACAAGTGCCATCTAGAAATTATCAGGGGAGGCGGCAGAATGTATGAACCCGACTTGCAGGAAAAGCTGCAAAGACTCATGTGGCTGGGCCACTGTTACATCCGAAAGAACCATATGGAGCATGGCCCGTTGGCAGACACGTCCAGGGGGCAGGGCCGGGTGCTGGCGGCATTGAAAATGCAGCCGGAAATCACCACGAAGGACTTGGCGTATCTGCTCGGCATACGCACCCAGTCGCTGAACGAGCTGCTCACCAAGCTCGAAAAAAACGGCTTCATTGTACGAACGCAATTGGAAACCGACAAGCGCGTGGTCGTGGTCAAGATTACCGAAAAAGGCCGGAGCGAGGAGCAGCAAGAATCAGAATTTTCCGGCATTTTTAGCTGCCTGAACGATGATGAGCAAAAAAACTTCGAGGGGTATTTAGACCGTGTCATCGCGGCGCTGGAAGCGGAGGTCGGTGCCGGCACGGATAGAGCGGAGTTTGAGTGGATGAACGCGGCCCGTGAGCGTATCGGCGAAAATTTCGACTACCTGTTCGCCCTGCGGCGCGGCGGCAATCCGTTCAGGAGAGGCTTCGGCTTTTTTAATGACGGGAGATTCGGCGGCAAGCCTAAACGGAGCGGCAATCAAGGCGACAACTGAGCGCATCGAAATAAAGCAGTACACATCAGGCGGCGCAATCAGTACGCTTGTGCCGCGCGTTATCGGGCAGACCTCCAAGGCTATGGACGTGAAACACCCGGAAGGCGTCTATTTTTCGCCTTTTGAAAATGCCGCCTGCAAAAGCATTTGTCCCACAAGCGCGGCGACTATCGCAAGCCATGAGAATTTTATGCCTAATATGATGGTCAGCAGGACGAAGAT
>JAISQG010000103.1 GCA_031274335.1 Gracilibacteraceae bacterium | reverse complement strand
GGCTCTGTCATGAAAGTAATGGATCGATGGAAAAGATAAGACAGGTTTTTTCGGAGATTAGTTCCAGGAAACCAAGAAAACTACAATTTAAAATATCGCAGAATCAAAGAATTAATCATATGAACTATTTAAAAATAAGGCAATAATAAACTTTACCAGAAAGTGGGATATTTATGAAACGAACGTGTGGAGCAGAAAAGAGGTGTTGTGCGTTTGATGAAATGAAGCCCGGCACGGGAACCGGATATAGCGCAAGGCGCTATATCGAGTGTGGCCGCCTATCCCTTGATACGCTGGAATCCGCAGCGTATATTGACCGCGACAATTTGAATCTCTCTGAAGAACAGTTTGACGCGCTGTTTCTGCTCATCCAAGGCAGACCGTTGACGCTGGAGGTTTTGTATAAGAATGTTTGGGACCATCCGGATGGACAGGAGTACGCCGAAGCGGCGCTTTCGGGAATGGAAAGCCTTATGGAAAAGGTCAATGCCGCCGGGCAAGGTATCTTGCGGATAGACATAACACCGAAAGGATACTTTTTTCGATACATGGGAGGGGAACTGTGAATACATCCTAATATTTCATAGGCGATGGGTTACATTCAAAAATCAAGGGGAGAAAACAACATGAGTAATTCTGAGGCCGGTGCGGCGCTGTCGCCGGAGCAAAAGAAAAAATCACGCGACGCGAGACTGGAGTTGCTTGTGGTAATCCTGCTGGGCGTCACAGCGCTTCTGACCGCGTATGCAAGCTGGATCGGGTCCCTGCACGGCGGAAATCAGGCGACCAACTATACGACCAGCAACAACTTGGCATCGGAGGGCAACTCGGAGTATAACGCCGGGGTGCAGTCGTTAATGCAGGACATGATGCTCTACAACGAAATTAACGCGCTTATGATTGACCAGGCGCTTGCCGAGGAAAATGGCGATACCGCAGAATACGAGCGCGTAGCCTGGAAGATTGAGGAGCTTGAAAGCAAGAATATGTCGGCTGAGCTGTCCGACGCCCTTTCGTGGGCGATAGAGCAGGAGAACGCTACCGGCGAATATGTTTCTCCATTCGATAAAGAAGGTTTTACGGATACATACTTCGAGGCGGCGGGCGACCTGCTCGCTCAATCTGAAGAAGCGCTGGAGCAGGGCAAAAAGGATAACGCGAGCGGCGACGCCTTCGGTCTTGTCACCGTAATCTACTCGGTCGTGCTGTTCCTTTTGGGTATCGCGGGGACGTTCAATAGCGAGAAAAACAAAATCGCCGTGATTTGTATTTCGGGGCTTGCGTTCATCATAGCAACGATTTATATGTTCACGCTTCCGATGCCGACGGGTTTCAGTCTCGGCAGCTTCTTCGGTGGCTGACACGGCGGCGCGGGAGCAATCCCGACGCCTAAAATTTGATAGAGGAGCATAACCATGAAAGGATATGTAGGAATAAAAACACCGGAAGAGTATACGGTTGAAAGTCTCTATGAGCTTATGCAGCGCGAGGGAAAATTTGAGCTTCCCTATGAGATTTCCGGCCAAGGGATGATGCAGACCATTCAATTTCCACTAAATGGCAACAACGTGATACAGATTGCCGCACGCAAGAAAAGCATAAGTGTTTCCGTAGCAAAAGCCAACAAGTTGAAGGATGTCGCCATATGGGCGATTACGGATGGCTGGAGCGACGTATTCGACCGCTCCAAGAAGGACAATCAGGGACTGCTTGAGACCGTTGCGGCGGAAATCCGCAGGATTACCTCCGGGAAATAAGTCGTTAGCGGCAAAGGGGACGGCAAAAGCTGTCTGATCGCCCTGGCGCCGGCAAGGTTGATCTTGCGCCCGGCGGAAAGCTGATTGTCGATACCGGCAATGTAGCCGCCTATGAAGCGCGGGTTAACTACTCCGCCGAAATGGTGAAGGGCTTCGCCAACATCCTGCTCGGCGGCGAGGGCTTGTTCTTGACGACGCTCACTGGCTCCGGTAAGGTGTGGCTGCAAACCATGACCATGCCGTCGTTTACATCGCGCATAATTCCCTTCCTGCCAAAAAAAGAAGGATAGTAAAACCATTGACGCTGCGGCAGGGTAGCGAATAAGAATTCAACGACAAATAAGGAGAGAAAATGATGAAAAAAGCAATTTGCTTACTGATGATGATGGTTCTGTGTGTGGGTGTGCTTGCCGCCTGCGGGAACAAGGGCGACAGCGGAAAGGTCAGTACAATTAAGAGCCTGCAAAATGAGACAGTCGCTTTGCAGGAGGAAATCGTCGCGATGCTGAACGACGCGATTGCGAACGGTGTAGCAGTCGACGCTGAATTTCAAAATCAGGTCAATGACACCAGCGCGGAAATCAATGAAGTGTCTGATCTGATCAACGGTGGAGAGCTTGAGAAAACCTCCAATGATGAACTGGACACTACGATCGCGACGATGAATACTACGCTCAGTACGCTAAAAACCATAAAAACGAACGTGCAAGCCGCGATTGATTCCGCTGCTCAGGAGACTGAGGGAAGTGAAGAGCAAGCGGACGAGAGCGAGGCGCAACCGGATGAGGACGGCGGAGAGGAAGAGGGCGAAGAGCAAGAGGGCGGCGGAGAGGAAGAGGGCGAGGACGGCGATAACAGCGCGAAAATTGAGCAGATTTACAGTCTGCTGAATGAAGCCGTCGCCATTCGGCAAGAAATTGGTGAAATGGTGACCTCTGCGGAGGACGTTGGGGTAACCCTTAGCGATGAGCTGGCCGGACAGGTAGGCCCAGCCATCGAAGCTCTTGATATTTTGACTGAAAGCGCCGACAATGGTGCGGTTGAGCAAATGACCGACGAGGAGCTTGACGACAACATTGAGATGCTGACCGGCAACATTGAGATGCTGACTGAAATGAAAGACGCGGTTGGCGCGGAGCTTTTCGCGATTGAGGAATAACCATAAAATTAAAATTAAAGGAGTTGTATTGGCATGAACGAAAAAAGCAAAACGACGACGCTCATCATCTCCATATTCCTGGGCGAACTGGGCATCGACCGGTTCTACCTAGGCTACACCGGTTTGGGTATTCTCAAACTGATTACGGTGGGCGGCTTTGGTGTTTGGTGGCTGATTGACGTTATCCTGATTCTTATGGGTAAGATGAAAACGAAGTCCGGGCAGGAATTGGTTTAATGCTTGTGCCGCGCCGTATTTAATGTAGGCGTGGCATATCTCTATTTAGGGGGGAATAGAAATGAGACATAAATTCACATCGCGTACCCGGTTAATCGCGGCAGCGATTGCGCTGCTGTTAGCCCTATTCTCGCTGGCGGGCTGCAACGATGACGACGCCGAAACATTCAATGGTAATTCTATCACTGGTAATTCTATCACCGAAAGCCCGTCCGGCGACAATTCCGGAAACCAGGGCGCAAAAGTGGATGACGAGGACGGCGCAATAGTGAGTGGCGAGGACAACACATGGGCCATTTATTGGTATCTCTGCGGCAGCGATTTGGAAACCAACTACGGGTTTGCAACATCGGATATGCAGGAAATGATGTCCGTTGACCTGCCCGACAATGTGCAAATCGTCGTGCAGACGGGCGGCGCGAACGAGTGGCAAAATAGCGTGATTGACGCGGACAGCGCCTACCGGCTGCTGTACGACGCCGAGGGATTGCAAATCGTAGACGAACAGCCCGCCGCGAACATGGGCGAGACGGACACGCTGGCGGATTTCCTCAGCTTTTGCCTTGAGAATTACCCCGCCGACAATCAAGCGGTGATTCTATGGAACCACGGCGGCGGCAGTCTTGCCGGTATCGCATTTGACGAACTCTACGACGGCGATTCACTTTCGCTGATTGAGTTGCAAGAGGCGTTTGCCGCCGTGACCGAGCCGTCTATGGAGAACCCGCCCTTTGAAATGGTCGGTTTCGACGCTTGTCTGATGGCGACCATCGAAACCGCCGCAACGCTCTCCGGCTACGCACAGTATATGGTGGCGTCCGAAGAAACCGAACCGGGCTGCGGCTGGAAATATGACGGCTTTTTGCAGGCTTTGGCCGACGACGCCGGCATGGACGGCGCGGCGCTCGGAACGGTCATTTGCGATACATACGCCGAGGGTTGCGAAGAAATTAACCAGAGCGGCGAGGTCACGCTTTCCGTCGTTGACCTAGAAAAGGCCGCCGCGCTGCTGGCCGCTTACTACAACGCCGGACTGGAGTCTCTGCTGGCATCCTGTATAAACCCCGAATTTTTCAGCGTATTCGGGCGCGGAGCGGAATCCTCCGAAAATTACGGCGGCAATACCCGCGACGAGGGCTATACGAACATGGTGGATTTGGGCGACTTCGTGCGTAATGTATCGGATGTTTTGCCGCTCAATGCGGAGTCGGT
>JAISQG010000260.1 GCA_031274335.1 Gracilibacteraceae bacterium | reverse complement strand
ACGGGGACTTCTTCCCTTGACCCGTCTTTGTACGGATTCCGCACCGGCAACCCGGATGCTTGGTTCATCGGCTACAGTCCGGTTTACACAGCCGCGGTTTGGATGGGCTATGATGTGGTTTACCCGAATCACTATTTCTACCAGCAGTACGGCGGCAATTACACGGCCCGCCTGTGGAAAGCCGTGATGACGGTGGCGCTGGAGGATTTGGCTGTCCAATCGAGCATCCCGCGTCCGGAAGGGATGACGGCGGTGAGCTTCGACCGCAAATCCGGCCTCCTGCCAAGCTCGCTGACGCCGGACGGTTACGTCGGGAGCGAAATCTGCGCCGCGGACGGACGACCGACGAGCGTGAGTGAAGTTTGGGTGGAGCGGGCCGTCGATCCCGAAAATCCAAATCTACTGATGCCGGAGGGCGGCACCGGCGGGGTGACGCGCGTTTTCCTGGATTTGCCCTGGCGCGAGGAAGAAGATACGCCCTGGCCGGCGTCTGAGGCCGCTTTCAAAATGCCGACGGAGTATTCCCAGACGATGAACAGCGGCGAACGCCCGGTCGCCAGCGACACGGACATCCCGGTTCCCGTGGTCGAGGGGCCGACGGGGTCGATTTATGACGCCAGCGTGCGGATTCCCGTGATTTCCGAGTTCGACGACAGCGTCTATGGCATTGTGCTGTATGTCAAAGATCCGGACGGCTTGCTTCTCAGCTATATGCCGGAAGACATCACCAGCCGCGTGGTCAGCTACCAATTCGGCGAACCGGGCGCCCTCCTGCCCGGAACCTACACCTTCTGGCTGGCTTTCGTTGACCGGTCGACTTTTGCCGTCGGCCCGGCCTCTCAGTCCTTTATTCTGGAAATACCGGAGACCCAATGAGCGAAATCAGAATTATCACAGAAAACCGCGCGGCACGGCATAATTATTTTATCGAGGAAAGGCTGGAAGCGGGCATCATCCTGACCGGCACGGAGATAAAATCCATCCGAGCCGGGCGCGTCAACCTGAAAGACAGTTACGCGGAAATCAGCGGCGGCGAAATCTGGGTGCTGCAAATGCATATCAGCCCCTACGAGAAAGGGAACCGTTTTAACCATAATCCGCTGCGCCGGCGCAAGCTGCTGCTGCACAAGGCGCAGATTGCCAAGCTCGGCGCCAAGGTTCAGCAGCAGGGCATGACGCTCGTCCCGCTCCGGATCTATATCGTGCGCGGCCTGGCCAAGGTGGAGCTCGGCTTATGCAAAGGGAAAAAGACGTATGA
Source organism: Gracilibacteraceae bacterium (assembly GCA_031274335.1). Lineage (GTDB taxonomy): Bacteria > Bacillota > Desulfitobacteriia > Desulfitobacteriales > Syntrophobotulaceae > JAIRRL01. The sequence goes on along the minus strand of JAISQG010000260.1, from coordinate 2,492 downwards.
CAAACGCGCGACCATAGCCAACCGTGACGCGGAACGCGATATGGCGCGCGCCCTGCGGGCCGCGAACCGCTAGATTTACAAGTTGCAATCAGCCTTGCTCCGCGTTATAATATCATTGCGAAAGGCGGGGAGATCATGGCCATTTACCAAATATTAGGAGAAAACGAGCCATCGCTGCGGGAAAAAGCGCGGCCTGTGCCCAAAATAACGCCGAATATCATCAAACTGCTGGACAATATGGCGGAAACCATGTATGCCGCCAAAGGCGTCGGTCTGGCCGCACCGCAGATCGGCGTGCCCAAGCGCGTGATTATCGTGGACGTCGGGGAGGAACTGCACGAACTGATCAACCCCGTCATCATCAGCCGCAGCGACGAAGAAGAAATTGACAGCGAAGGCTGCCTCAGCGTCCCGGAAAAGCTGGGGGACGTGAGCCGCGCCACCCGGATCGTGATAGAAGGGCTGAACCGCGCCGGCGAAACAGCGCGGCTGGAGGCGGAGGGGTATCTGGCCCGCGCCTTTCAGCATGAGACCGATCATCTGGAAGGAATTCTTTTTACGGACATAGCGGAATCCGTCTATCTGCGCCCGCCTAAGGAGTACGACGCGGAAGACGACACGGAAGACGAGCCGGAAGACGAGCCGGAACCGGGCGAAAGTGAAAAGGGGTAAGTATGGAGAGACTTTTGGTTATCGACGGCAACAGCCTGGCCAACCGCGCTTTTTACGCGATGCCTGTCCTCACTTCGCCGGACGGGCTGCCGACCAACGTGTTGCACGGCTTTCTGACCACGCTTTTCCAGCTGGAAAAACAGCATAAACCGGCGTATCTGGCCGTGGCGTTCGACAAAACGAAAGCGACGGTGCGCATCGGCATGTATGCGGATTACAAGGCCCAGCGCAAGCCGACCCCGGAAGGGCTGCGCCCCCAGTTCGCCTACCTGAAGGAAGTGCTGCGGGCGATGGAGGTTCCGGTGCTGGAGCTCGAAGGATACGAGGCCGACGACATCATCGCCTGCGTGACACGCAAGGCGGAGCGGGCCGGGCTGGAGACGCGCATCGTCACCGGCGACCGGGACGCGCTGCAGCTGGTGGGCCCGAACGTCAATGTCTACCTGGCGCGGGGCAAATCCGAGACGGAATTGTACGACGAAGCCAAAGTCGCGGAAAAATACGGCCTGACACCGGCACAGATCATTGACCTCAAAGGGCTGATGGGCGACGCCTCCGACAACATCCCCGGCGTGCCGGGCGTGGGGGAAAAAACCGCGCTCAAGCTGCTCCATGCTTACGGCAGCCTGGAAAACGTGCTGGCCCGCAGCGCGGAAACGCCGGGGGCAAAATTGCGCGAGTCTCTGGCCGTTTACGCGGAACAAGCGCTTTTGAGCAAAAAGCTGGCGACGATGATAGACGACCTCCCGGCCGCGTTCCCGCTGGAGGAATTGCGGCGGCGGCAGCCGGCGCCGGAAAACGTTCTGGCGGTTTTCCACCGCTACGGCTTGTATAAAATCACGCAATTATGGCGGCAGGGAGCGGGTCGCGCGGCTGAGGCCGCGGCGGCGGCCGGGGAAACCGCGCCGGCGCAGGAAACCCTGTTCTCCGCTCCGCCGGCGGACAACCCAACCGGGACGCCGGCCTGGATGACCCAGACACCGCCGCGCGCGGCCCGGCTTGGCGCCGATGAATGGCGCGCCCGCCTGAGCGAGTGGCAATCGGCCGGGACGCGCGTGTGCCTGACCTGCCGGGCGGCCGGGAACGGGCGCTGGGCGGAATTGGGGGCTTGGGACGGCACGGGGCTTTATGAATACGAGCGCCCCCCCGAACCGGACGAGACGGAGGCGCTTTGGGCGGACTATCTGGCCAACCCGGACGCGCCGAAAACGCTGGCCGACGCCAAGCCGCTGTACTCCATGCTGCTGGCGGAAGGGCGCTCCCTGGGCGGAGTGGAATTTGACGTTGCCCTGGCCGCCTATCTCCTTGATCCGGGGCGCGGAACCTATGGCGTCGCGGATTTGCTGCGCGGCCCGGACACGGGCCTTTTCGGGCCGGGTGTGGGAGAAGAGGCCTGGCGGCTCGGTCAGTTCGCGCCCTCTTACGCCGAACGATTGGAAAAAAATGGATTGACGGATCTGCTGCGGGAGATCGAGCAGCCCGTCACGCCGATACTCGCGGCGATGGAGCGGGAAGGCATCGGCGTTGACCGACGGCGGCTGGAGGACTGCGGCGTCAGCCTGGAAAAACGCCTGGCCGCCGTGGAAGCGGAGATTTATGCCCTGGCCGGCGGGCGGATCAATATCAATTCGCCGCAGCAATTGGGTGTGCTGCTGTTTGAGACGCTGGGCCTGCCGGGCAAAAAAAAGAAAAAAGGCTACGCGACCGACGCCGAAACTTTGGAAGAATTGCGCGGCGAACACCCCATCATCGACAATATCCTGCTCTACCGCCAATTGAGCAAACTTCTTTCTACTTATGTGCGCGGCCTGCTGGCCGAG
>JAISQG010000230.1 GCA_031274335.1 Gracilibacteraceae bacterium | reverse complement strand
GCTGATCGACGCGGAAGCCATCACGAACCGCTGGGCGCGCAAGGTTTATGACTACCGGATCAAGGTGGCCCAAGCTCAAATTCCCTGGCTGGCCGGGATGCTCGTTCTTTCGCTCTGCGTACTCATTCTTCTTTTCATCATCTCCCGGAGGCGGCGGCAGGAAAACATCCGCCTGGAGATGATTGTGCGCGAGAGAACGCGGGAGCTTGAAGTGCAAACCGAGGCGGCCGAAGCCGCTTCGCGCGCCAAAAGCGCGTTTCTGGCCCAGATGAGCCACGAGATGCGCACTCCGATGAACGCGATCATTGGCATGGCTGCCATTGCCCGGAAGGTCGCCGTTCCGGAACGCAAGGACTATTGCCTGGACAAAATCGACACCGCGTCCGCTCATCTGCTCGGCGTGATCAACGATATTCTGGACATGTCAAAAATAGAGGCCAATCAACTGGAATTGGCCCCCGTGCGTTTCGATTTCAAGCAGATGATAGACAAAATCGTCGGCATCATCAATTTCCGCGTGGATGAAAAACAGCAGCATTTCACCATCCATATCGACGAAAACATCCCCCGCTATCTTGTCGCTGACGACCAGCGTCTGTCCCAGGTGATCATGAATCTGCTGTCTAACGCGGTGAAATTCACGCCGGAGCGGGGAACGGTTTCGCTGGGTGCCCGCCGGTGCGATGAAGGCGAAGGCGCGCCCGTGATTCAAGTGGAAGTGAGCGACACAGGCATCGGCATCACTCCGGAACAAGAGGCCCGCCTGTTCCATTCTTTCCAGCAGGCCGACAGCAGCACCGCGCGCAAATACGGCGGCACGGGACTGGGCCTGGCCATATCCAAGCGCATCGTGGAAATCATGGGCGGGCGCATTTGGCTGGAATCGGCACCGGGACAGGGATCCCGCTTCGCTTTCACTGTGCCGGTCGGACAGGCGGAAGGCGGCGGGGAAATATCCCGGCAGTCGGAGTCGGATTCGGACGGCGATTTCACGGGATACCGCGTCCTCTTGGCCGAGGACGTGGAAATCAACCGGGAAATAGTGCTGGCCCTGCTCGAACCGACAGGGCTCGCCATTGACTGCGCGGTGGACGGCGCGGAAGTGGTGCAGTTGTTCGCGGAAAATCCTAGCCGCTATCACATGATTTTTATGGATATCCAGATGCCGTCCGTGGATGGTTACGAAGCCACGCGCCGCATCCGGGCGCTTGATTTTCCCTGGGCGGCGGCCATCCCCATCGTGGCCATGACGGCGAATGTTTTTCGGGAGGACGTGGAAAAATGCCTGGAGGCCGGCATGAACGACCATGTGGGCAAACCGTTGGATCTGAACGACGTCATGGACAAATTGCGCGAATATCTGCCCCAAGAGAAGCTCTGATCAGTGTCGCTTCATTCCGCCGCGGCGTCTTCCTCCGCGCCGTAAACATCACTTTCGACGCCGTAAGCATCGCCTTCGACACCGTAAACGCCTTCGGCGCCCATATTCACCACGAACGAACGCAGGAAAACGACGCCGAGCACAATCAGGACGACGCCCACCACCCTGATGCGCCGGTTTAATTTGGCTACGCGTGGCAGATCATACAGCAGCGCCGCGTTGCGTTTGGCCAAAAATTCCACAAAGGTAATCGGCCGGAACAAAAGCACGGTGCCGGAAACACAGTAAGTGGCCAGTGTCACCCAGGGATGAATCCGCACCCCTGTCATCTGCGACAGTATCAGGGCGGCGACATAGCTCAGAACCAGAGTTATCAGCATGATCTCAAAGTAGGTCAGGCCCTTTTTTTTCGCTGCCGCCGCCTGCCTGCCGTCGCGGGGCTGGGTGTTTTTCTGGTAATTGCTGTTTTTGCGGCGTTTTTTGCTCATAATATTATACTATACCCTTCACAGAAAAAATACGAATGTGTCAATGATAAACAGCGGTATGAGGCAGCAGAGCGACCAGCCCATGTAACCGAAAAAACTGGGCATTTTTATGTCGTTTTCCTCTGCGATGGAGCGCACCATGAAATTCGGCGCGTTGCCGATGTAAGTGTTCGCACCCATAAAAACCGCCCCGGCCGAAATCGCGAGCAATATATTTTCGGCGATGACGCCGACAGAGGTGGACAACCCTTCCGCCGCGCCAAGCGAGCCGGCCGTCGTCAGAAATACGAGGTAGGTCGGCGCGTTGTCCAGGAAGCTGGAAAGCGCGCCCGTCACCCAGAAAAAGTGTTCCGGCTCCGCGAGGCCCAGTTCTCCGCCCCGCGCTTTAAGAATGGCCAGCGCCGGAATCATCGTGATAAAAATGCCGATAAAGAGACAAGCCACTTCTTTGATCGGCCCCCAAGTGAAATGATTCAGTTCCCGGTACTCCTTCTTCGTGGTCACGATGGAAAGCCAGCCGGCCAAAAGGATGAGCAGGATCTGCAAAATGCTGTTAAACGGCAGCGTTATGCCGCTGTAAACAGGGAGGCCGTGCAATTCGCCCGTCGTTTGGTCGGCAAAAAAAGGCAGGCCCGTCACCGTGCCGCTCAGGATGACGGCCCCGACGATCAAGCCGATAAAAACCAAATTGTGCAATCCGCTGACGCTCAAAGGCTCTTTCACCCCGCCGGTGTCGGGCTGTCTGCCGGCGGCCAGTTCACCTTTATACAGAATCGTGTCCATGATAAAAAAAACGGCGAGCAGAATCACGGCGTTCAGGGCCAGCAGCGGCAAAAGCTTCATCGTCCAGAAAAAGGGCACATTGCGCAAAAAACCGAGGAAGAGCGGCGGGTCGCCGACAGGCGTCAGACAGCCGCCGATATTGGAGACAAGAAAAATGAAAAACACCACGATATGCGCTTTTTTCTGCCGCCATTTGTTGGCGCGGATAACAGGGCGAATGAGCAGCATGCTCGCGCCGGTCGTTCCGACCCAGCTGGCGAGCAGCGTGCCGATCAAGAGCAGGATGATGTTTACCTGCGGCGTCCCGGCCAGGCTGCCCTTCAGCGCGATGCCGCCGGCCACGGCGAACAGGCCCCAGAGCAAAACAATAAACGGCAAATAGTCCAAAAGCACGATTTCCAGGAGTTCATAAACCGCCTCGCCGATACCGAAGGCAAAAGCGAAAGGGACGAGAAAAATAACAGCCCAGAAAAGAGCGACTTGCAGCAGATGATCCTCCCACCAGTGAGGCCGCACCAGCGGAAAAACGGCGATGGAAAGAAGCATACCCACAAACGGAATCACGCTCCAGGCCGGCAGCTCCAACCCCAGCGCGCTGTGCGCCCCTTCTTCCTCCGCGCCGGCCAGCACAGCCGGCATGGCAAGCAGAAACATGAAACAAAAGAAGAAAGCGAATAATTTACGACGGTTCAAAGGTCATTCTCCCTTCAGGCAGATTTCCGGCTTGCGCCATTCTCATGATGATATTGTAGCCGATAAGTAAAAAAAAAGGAAGGGAAAGATGAAAATTTTTGCCATGGCAGAGCTGAGCATACAGCGAGACGGCCGGGGTATAATTCAATTCTGGAACTATCTCTTAGATCTCTACGGCACGCGCGAGGGGCAGGCGCCGCGCAAAGCACAGCTTCCGCAACGCCCCGCCTCCGCGCAGGGAGCCGCGGGCAAGGAGCCTTCCGCCGGCAAAACAGCGGCGGCGCGCCCGATGACGGCCGTCACCGATTTGCGCGGAATCAGGATGTGCGTGTCTGTGGCGCTCAGGCCTATCCGGCGCGGAGCGTCCAGCAGGCGCAGAATATCCGGTTGAATAGAAAGCGGCAAATCTCCGTATCCGGGACTGAAGCGCCCGGTAAAATACACGGGAACGGCGCTCTCCCGCTCGAGGCGGATTTCCGCCTCCGCCGCGTTCATGACCTGCTCCGCCAGGGCCGTGGCGCAGGCGTCCATTATGACGCTGTCCAGCAGATCGGTCAGGGCCGCGCGCCTGAGCAGCGCATCCACTCCGGCCCCCAGCGTAGCCGCCAGCAAAATACCTTCGGCGCAGCCGTTCATATGGCGGGCGATGGATGTTCCCGGCAAAAAAACCGCGCCCCGCAACTCGCAACCCGCGCCCGCCGCGCCGGAGGACGCTTCCCGCGCGGTCGCCGGCCAGCCCGCGTATATATAGCGCGGCACGGCCGCCTCCGTCACGCGCCGCGCCCCTTCGGCCATTCGCTCCAGCATGGCCGCGTCGGGCGGCGACGCGTAACCGAGATAGCGCCCGGCTTCGAGCAGGTCAATTTCCTTGATTTCCCGCATCGGATTACCCGGAGCGCCGGCCAAGCCGGGCCAGCGCCTCATCCGGCAGGCGGGAAAGGATTTCGCGTGCCACCGCCGCGTCGTTCATCGTATAGAGATGGATGCCGCGCGCCCCGTTTGCCAGCAAACCGGCAATCTGAGCCGCGGCGTAATCGATCCCCGCCTCTCTGAGCGCGTCCGGCTCATGCTCAAAACGGCTCATGATTTTTGTCAGCGCCGGCGGTACGCCGGCCCCGCAAAGGGAAATTATGCGCGTTATCTGCTTCGCGTTGACCACGGGCATAATCCCGGCCTCAATGTTCGCCTTTATGCCGACTGCCCGGGCCCGGCGCTCAAAATCGAAGAAAACGCTGTTGTCAAAAAACAGCTGCGTGATCAAATGGCTGGCGCCCGCCTCGGTTTTGGCCAGGAGGAAGCGCAAATCCTCCGCCGGGGAAGCTGCCTCCGCATGCCCTTCCGGGTAACAGGCCGCGCTCAGATGGAAATCCCCATGTTCGCGCACGAAGCGAATCAAATCAACCGCGTTCATGAAATCCGTCCGCCTCCGGAGCGCCGGATTCACATCGCCGCGCAAAGCGAGAATGTTTGCGATACCGCGCTCACGCAATTGCGCAAGAAACCGGCGCACGTCAGCGTGGGTGCTGGCGATGCAGGTCAAATGCGCGACGCTGGTCACGCCTAATTCCTTAAAAACAAAAGAAGCCATATCGAGAGTCGACGTATCAGCCGGGTTGCCGCCCGCGCCATAAGTGACGCTGATAAAATCCGGCCGGAGTTCGCGCAACTCTCTCAGGGCGGAGTAAATTTTGCCCGCCGGTCCGTCTTTTTTGGGCGGAAAAACCTCCAGCGAAAAGACGGCCCGTCCGCAGTCAAAAAAACTGCTGATTTTTTTCATGTATGCCGCCTCCGACGGACGCTCAGTCCCACAATCGCTCCAGCGCGGAAAGCGGATCTTCGGCCTGGGTGACAGGGCGCCCCACCACGAGAAAAGAGCTGCCGGCCCGGAGCGCTTCCGCCGGTGTCGCCGCACGCGCCTGATCGTTCGCTTCGCTCCAAGTCGGCCTGATGCCGGGCGTGACAATGAGAAATTCCTCCCCGCATTCCGCCCGCAGGGCGGAGACCTCCCGCGGCGAGGCAACCACGCCGTCCAGCCCGGCTCTCCGCGCGAGACAGGCCAGGCGCAGCACTTGGTCTGTCATGGTTCCGCTCAGGCCGATTGACCCCATTTCGCTTCCGGCGATGCTGGTCAGCATGGTGACGCCGAGAAGTTTTTTTCCGGCGCCGTGACATAAATCCGCGGCGCGGGCCATCATTTCCAGCCCGCCGAGGCAGTGGACGTCGAACATGTGCGCTTCCGAATTTATCAGGAGCCGGAATGTTTTTTCCACCGTGGTCGGTATGTCGTGCAGTTTCAGATCGAGAAAAACCTTGAAGTCCATTTCCGTAAGCCGGTTGACAAAATCCAGGCCGGCGCGCGTATATAGCTCCAGCCCGACTTTGATCTGACAGCCGGTGCCCCGCAAAGACCCGGCTGCTTTGAGCGCCGCTTCCGGGCTGTCAAAATCAAGGGCGATTATCACTTTTTCTGCGAGGCTCCGCTCCATGTCGCCGCTCCTTTGCGTCGTTTCCTGCCATGATACAACAATTTCGCACGTTTGGCAACCTGTGCCGAAAATTCATAGAGACATGGGCGCCTGCAAAAACTCCTTATGCACCTGGGGCAGCAGAGCGGTGGCGGCCAGCCCCTGCGGGCAGCGTTCCTCACACTCGCCGCAGGCTGCGCAGCGGTCGGCAGCCGAGCCGGCGGGCATGAGCGTGTTTTTATACATGAACACATCCACCGGGTTCGGCTTGACCAGCTGATAGCTGTTATAGAGGCGGAATATCTCCGGGATGGCGACGCCGCTTGGGCAAGGCAGGCAATATTCGCAGCCTGTGCAGGCGATGCTCTTTTTCTCCGCGTAAATTGCTTGGATTTGCCGGATCAGGTCTTTCTCCGCCTCCGTCATGACACCGGGCATTCCCTGCTCGAATATGGTAAGATTTTCCTGTAATTGCACCAGGGAGCTCGTGCCGCTCAAAACGACGGATACCTCCGGCATATCGTACAGCCAGCGAAAACACCATTCCACGAGCGAGCGCCTTTCCGGAAAAGCGCGCACAAGTTCCGATACTTCCTCCGGAACATTGCCGGCAAAAAAACCGCCGCGCAGCGGTTCCATGACAACGACCGGCACGCCCCGTTCGGCGGCGAGCCGCAACCCGCGGACGCCGGCCTGATTGTGTTCGTCAAGTATATTAAGCTGGATTTGCGCCATTTCCCAGTCAAAGGCTTCGAGTATTTCCTTAAAAGCCTCAAAAGTGTTGTGCAGCGAAAAGGCCTTGTGTCGGATCTTGCCTTTGGCGATCATTTTGTCCAGAAAAGCGAAGCCGTCGTAACGCCGCGTTTTTTCCCAGTTGGCGGGGTTCAGATTGTGCAAGAGGTAGACGTCGATATGATCGGTGCCGAGGCGCGTCAGTTCTTCATCAAGGTATTTTTCAAAATCGGCGTGAGCAGCGATGTTCCAGAGGGGCGATTTGGTGGCCAGAACAACTTTGTCGCGGTAGCCGTCCCGCAAAGCTCTGCCCGTGATCTCTTCGCTGTTGCGGTAGACATAGGCCGTGTCCAGATAATTGACGCCGTGGTCGATGGCATAACGCACCATCCGCACCGCTTCCGCCTCGTCGGGCGGAAAACGCATGCAGCCGAGGCCGAAACGGGAAACGCGCAGCCCGGTTTGCCCCAATTCATTATAAATCATAAATCATAATTCACCGCTTTCCTGCCTGTATTTAGAACCTGTCAAGTATAACATATTTTCCGCGGATATGCAGCGGGCCCTGCCGAAAAATATCGGGGACAGGCCGCAAAACCCTTGAACAGCGGAGCGGGGCATGATAGACTATAATGTAGCGGTTAAATTCAGCTCGCGCGGTCAAAATCCGGCGGGAGCGAAGGATGTGAGTTCAGTGGCGCGGCGCATAGCGATTCTCGGCTCGACAGGCTCCGTAGGCACCCAGACTCTGGCGGTGGCCGAAGCCGCCGGCAAACGCCTCACGGTTTGCGCTTTGGCGGCGCGATCGGATGTCCGCGCGCTGGAGGATCAGGCGCGGCGGTTCCGCCCCCGGCTGGCCGTCTTGGCAGACGAGACGAGGGCGGCGCAGCTGCGGGTCCGTCTGCGGGATCTGCCTGTGCGCGTGGCTGCCGGGCCGGAGGGATTGCTGGAGGCCGCGACGGCGACGGAGGCGGACGCGGTGGTTATCGCCGTGAGCGGTTGCGCCGGGCTGGAACCGGCGCTGGCGGCACTGGAAGCGGGGAAACGCGTGGCGCTGGCCAACAAGGAAACCCTTGTTGCGGCCGGCGATCTTGTCATGGCGACGGCCCGGCGCAAAAAAGCGGAAATTTTGCCGGTGGACAGCGAACATTCCGCTATTTTTCAGGCGCTGCGGGGCGGGAGACGGACCGAGGTGCGCAAGCTGATTCTCACGGCCTCCGGCGGGCCTTTTCTTGGCTGGAGCGCGGAGGAGCTGAAGCGCGTCACGCCGGAGGAAGCGCTTTGCCATCCGCGCTGGCGCATGGGGCCGAAAATAACGGTTGATTCGGCCACGATGATGAATAAAGCGCTGGAAGTGATAGAAGCCCGTTTTTTATTCGACATGCCTTACGAAAAAATAGAAGTGATCATTCATCCGCAGAGCATCGTTCATTCGATGGTGGAATTTGTGGACGGCGCCGTGCTGGCTCAGGCCGGAGCGCCGGACATGCGTCTGCCCATCCAGTACGCGCTGAGTTATCCGCGCCGCTGGCCGCTCCGGAGCGCGCCGGTTTTGGACGGGGAAACGGAACTCACGTTTATCCGGCCGGAAAAATTTGATTTTCCGGCACTGGCTCTGGGTCGGCGCTGCGCGTTGGCGGGCGGTACCGTCCCGGCGGCGATGAACGCGGCTAACGAGGTGTTTGTGCGAGCTTTTTTGGACGGGCGCATCCGTTTCACGGAAATAGTGCCGCTGACAGGCGAAGTGGCGGCGGCGCATGAGGCGGCGGCGGCGGACACGCTGACCGCCGTGCTTGCGGCGGAGCAATGGGCGCGGCGGCGCGCGGAGGAAATGCTGGCGGAACGAGATCGGGGCGGCGCGGCGGCCGCCGGGAGATGTAAATTATGATTAACGCGATTATTGTTATA
>JAISQG010000136.1 GCA_031274335.1 Gracilibacteraceae bacterium | reverse complement strand
AGATAATAACTTATGTATTTTTGCTAGCAAATTAGACGGACAAGAGCCTCTTCAGTCCCACATAGAATATATCCTGTCATTTATAAAAGAAAATGCATCAAATATAAAGGAGCTGCAGCCAGAATGCGAGTTCGATATCATATGTGCCTATTCATCACTAAATGGTCAGGGAGGATTCACCGAAAACCGCGTCGAGCGCCGGCGACAACGCCGTGAACCCCTGTCATTGTCATTTAGTAATTTATCTGTTATGCTAACATAGGTTGAGGTGCTTGCAGAGGCGCAGCCTGATGAACTTGTGCAATGAATCGGACGAAGCATCTTTGCCCGAATAGAGGAGCTGTTCAAATGATTAAGAATATTGAATATATCGAGATCAACAACAAAATGCAATGCCTGTCCATTCGGGCGAATCATGCTAATAACCCAATTCTCTTGTATTTGCACGGGGGTCCGGGCGACGCCGCCTTGCCTTTGGTTGCGAAATACAATAAGAGGCTGGAGGACATTTTTACGGTTGTGACCTTGGAACAGCGCGGAGCGGGCAAATCGTACTATCCATTTTCCGAAAAAGAAGAAATAAAGATAGGCACATTTCTGGATGACATATATTTCCTGTCCTTGAATTTGCTGAAGCGTTTTCACCAAGAAAAACTGTATTTGGCGGGTCATTCCTGGGGCAGCGTATTGGGGCTGAAATTCATACAGCTTTATCCCGATATAGTTCATACATATGTCGGCTGCGGTCAGGTAGTGAATATGATCAAATCTTCTCAAGAGGCATATGATTATGCTTTGCAGAAAAACAAGGCCGGAAATAATAATAAAGTGATATCCAAACTGGAGTCTATTGACTGCTCTTACCGCCGGGCATCATGGCTTGACGATTTGCTCTTTGTGACGGGGCAGGTTGTAAAACACAAAGGTTCCCTGTACGGCAAAACCAACTACAATCGTTTTATTTTCGATTTCCTGACATCGCCCGATTACAGTATGCAAGACCTGCTGAACAGACAAAAAGGCTCCCTGCAATCAATCAAATATTTATGGCAAGAGTTAATGGACGTTAATTTTGAGGATGAAACGGAGTTCAAAGTACCCGTTGTATTTGTCGAGGGCAGGCACGACCGGCATGTTTCTTCTTCCCTTGCCTATGAATACTTTCAGCGCATAAAAACCGCGAAGCAATTTCATTGGTTTGAAAAATCCTGTCACTTTCCGCAATGGAGTGAGCCGCAGAAATTTTATGAAGTTATGGCTTCGGTCAGCGAAACGCCGAAATCGTAGCGCACAGCGTGAAGGCCAATCGCCGCGGCGACCTGACTCGCGTAAAATTCGCTGAACGATTCCTTGCCGGAGTTTGCGAATCCGCTTGAATTTTCCGGGCGAGATGCCTGACTTCCGCTGTTTCGTCAAATTCACGCAAAGTTCAGGGCAAAATCACAAAAAAAGCTGTTTCTCTCGAAAGGCAGCGCTTTTTTTTTACGAAGATAAATGATATAATAATTGAGACGTTCAGCGCCGCTTTGGTCGGGCTGAGCGAAAAAACAGAAAGGAGGTGATGAAATGGTCAGCAAAATATTCCGGGTTATTATCGCTCTGGTCGCGGGCGGCGGTGGCGCGCTGCTGGTGTACAAGGTTTCTCAGGTCGAAAATTTCGCTCTGCACGGCTATTTGGATTCCCTGTTGCAGCTGTTGGCGGCATACGCGTTATTCACCATTTTATTCGCAATCATCGGGTTTATTATCGCCCCTTTTATAATCAGGCTCTTTGTCAGGGTGGCCAAGGCCATAGAATCCTTGCTGACAAGCATGCCCGCTCCTGATCTGCTGGGCGCCTGTATCGGAATTATAGTCGGATTGTTTGTGGCGTCCATGTTTCAGCGTTCGTTTGCCTCCGTGCCATTTTTTGGCACTGTACTGAGCGTAGTCGTAAGCTTGCTGCTGGGTTATGTGGGCATGATGGTCGGCGTGAAGCGCAAGGGAGATATTTGGAATCTTATCACCATTATACCGCGCGCCAGGTTAGAAAAAGCGGAAAAACAAAAAGAAGTTAAAAAAATACAGGAAATAAAGAGCAAAGACATTGCCACGCGGTACAGAATTTTAGATACCAGCGTCATTATCGACGGAAGGATTGCCGATATTGTTAAAACAGGTTTCATGGATGGCATTTTGCTGGTGCCGGCCTTTGTGCTGGACGAATTGCGCCATGTCGCCGATTCCTCCGATTTGCTGAAGCGGAACCGCGGCCGGCGCGGGCTGGATATACTGAATGAGATTTCGCGCGGCGAATATATCAAAGTGGAAATATCTGAAAAAGATTTTGACGATGTGGCGGAAGTTGACAGCAAGCTGGTGCGGCTGGCGCAAACCCTGAATTGCCCGGTTTTGACCAATGATTACAATTTGAACAAAGTGGCGGAATTGCAAGGCGTGAAAGTATTGAATATCAATGAGCTGGCTAATTCTCTCAAACCGGTTGTGCTGCCGGGGGAGGAAATGTATGTGCAGGTTATGAAAGAAGGCAAGGAAGCCAGCCAGGGCGTTGCCTATCTGGATGACGGTACGATGATCGTGATCGACGGCGGCCGCAGGTATATCGGCCGGCAGATACCGATTCTTGTGACCACGGTGCTTCAGACGGCGGCGGGTCGGATGATTTTTGCCAAGCCGAAGCCGATGGCGGAGCAGGAGGCGCTGGCTCATGGATATTGACTCATGCCCTGAAGCCGCCGCCATAATACCGGCGGCCGGGCGGGGACGGCGCATGGGCCGGCAGGGCAACAAGCTCTTTCTTCTCCTGGGAGAAATTCCCATTATAGCCCGTACTTTGCGTGTGTTTGAAACATGCGGAGCGATAACTTCCGTCATTGTGCCGGCGGCGCGGGAGGACAAGGCGGATTTGCGGCGGATCGCGGACGGCTGCGGCCTGACCAAGGTCGTCGTCACGGACGGCGGCGCCGACCGCCAGGCTTCGGTGCGCGGAGCTTTGCGCGCGCTGACATCGGCGGATCCGGCGGCGCGGCGGGTCGTGGTTCACGACGGAGCGCGCCCGCTGCTGACCGCGTCGGCGCTTTCGGCGTTTTTGGCCGCCAGCCGCGGGCTGCCGGCGGCCGTGGCGGCTTTGCCGGTGAAAGACACGATAAAAGAGGCGGATGGTTCGGACTGGGTAAAAAGCACGCTCCCCCGCCCCGCCCTGCGCGCGGTTCAAACCCCGCAGGTTTTTGAGCGCGAATTGCTGACGGCGGCGCATGAAAGCGCCCATGAACAGGGCTATCGCGGCACGGATGACGCGTCGCTGGTGGAATGGCACGGCGGGCGCGTCCGCCTGCTGGCCGGCTGGGAGGAAAACATCAAAATCACGACGGAGACCGATTTGCTGTTTGCGGAGATTTTGCTGAAAAAGCGGGAAGGAGCGGCGCGTGAGGGTCGGCATGGGTTTTGACGCGCACCGGCTCGTGCCGGGACGCGAATTGGTGCTGGGCGGGGTGAAAATTCCTTTCGCGCTCGGCCTGCTGGGTCATTCCGACGCCGACGTGCTGACGCATTGTGTTATGGACGCCGTCCTGGGCGCTTGCGCCCTCGGCGATATCGGCCGGCATTTCCCGGACACGGATGAGGCTTACAAAGGCGCGTCCAGCATCCTGCTTTTGGCTGAAGTGCGCAAAAAGGCGGCCGCGGCCGGCTTTACCGCCGGCAATGTCGATGCTGTCATCATGGCGGAACAGCCGAAGCTCGCTCCTTATTTCGACGCCATGCGCGCGGAAATCGCCCTGGCTCTGGGATTGAGCAAGGAACGCGTTTCCCTCAAGGCCACCACGACTGAGGGGCTTGGATTTACCGGCCGGGGTGAGGGCATGGCCGCGCAAGCTGTTGTTCTGATGGAGGAAACGGATGGCGGAGCAGGAATATAAAAAGGATTTCATCGTGTTCATGGTGCGGGCCGGAGTGTTGCTTTTCGGGGATTTTGTGACCAAAAGCGGCCGCAGGACGCCGTATTTCATCAATACAGGCAATTACCGCCGGGGCGGCCAGATTGCCCGCCTGGGCGGATTCTACGCCTCCTGCGTCGAGGAAAACACGGCGGCCGGTCTTATGCCAACCCCGTCCGTCCTGTTCGGGCCGGCTTACAAAGGAATTCCGCTGGCGGTGGCCACATCGATCGCTCTGGCCGAACGGGGCATGAACGTGGGGTATTGTTTTAACCGCAAAGAGGAAAAGGATCACGGCGAAGGCGGCAATATGGTCGGGTATCCTCTTAAGGCGGGCGACCGCGTTTTGATCACGGAAGACGTCATCACTGCTGGCACGGCTGTGCGGGAATGTCTGCCGCTTCTGCGCCGGCTGGCCGTGAAGGTGGTGGGCCTGATGGTGGCCGTGGATCGCATGGAGCGCGGGACAGGTGAATTAAGCGCCATTCATGAGCTGGAATCGGAAGAAGGCGTCAAAACTTTCCCGGTTGTTTCCGTCAGGGATATTATCGAATGTCTGCACAACCGCCCGGTTGACGGGACGGTTCTCATGGACGACGAGGCGCGTGAACGCCTTGAGAATTACCTGGCCCGGTACGGGCCGCGCTAATATCCTTACCGCGCCGCCGGCACCGTCCGCAGAAAAGGCGGTAGGCCCGGTAAGCGCCGGAGAATTCTTTTTTCGTGACCGCCGCTCCCGCGAAGGCGGTTTTTTCATAAAGCCGCGTCAGCGGAGAGACGTCCTCGTGGCAGGCCTGGGAAACAAGGGCGGCGAATTCCCGTGCCGTCGCCCCGCCGGCCGGCCGCGCCAGGGTTTGTTCCGCCAGTGCCAGCGCACGCGCGTACAGGCGGAACAAGCCCTGTTCGCGGGGGCAGTGCCGCAGACGCAGCCGGAACGCGATTTCTTCGGCGGGCCGGGCGATCAGCCGGCGCGCCGGCCCGCCGAGCACTGCCCCCGCCAGCGCGGCCAGAAGCAAGCCGCGCGCGCGGCCGGCCGGCAGGCTGAAAGGAGGAGCGGGCGGCAAGGCATAGCCGGGCGTCGGCTCGAATACCGTCCAGCCGCTCCCCGGAATGAAAACCTCAGTCCAGGCATGCGCGTTCTCCGCTCGCACGCGGCGTATCCCGTCCGCGTCCGCCTCGCCCGCGTAAAATCCCTCCGTGTAGCGGGCCTGCAGCCCGGCGGCCCTGGCCATCAGCGTCATAGCCGTTGCGTAATCGGCGCAAACGCCCCTCTTGTTTTCCAGGACAAAAGCGGCCACATCCCCGTGTCCCTGGGGAGGGTTATAATTCAAATCATATTTATAGCCGTTCGCGTGAAAATAATTCTCCAGCGCCTGCGCCTTTGCCAGGTCGCCCCGTAATCCGGCCGTGATTTCCGCGGCGAGCGTGTGCAGGGAGGCGGGCGCGTCATACGAGGCGGCGACGGCGGCGGTCTGGAACAGCTCTGCCGTTTCCGCCTCGGCGCGGAAGAGCGCCAGCGTTTCCCGCGCTTCCGCGTCCGGAGGATTTTCACCTTCGCCCGCCAGGATCCGGTCCGTTTCCTCCAGCATTTCCGCGTAATCCGCCGCCGTATAAGCGCCCAGGCGTTCAGCCAGCCACAGATCCGCCTCGTCGCTGAAATAAGAAGCGGAATACTCTTCTTCCGCGAAAAGCGGGGCGGCACCCGGCAGCCAGGTCACGCCCAGGGCGTCCCGGATGGTGGCGCGGTAATACTGCGCCAGACCGTCCAGCTGAAAAGTTCGGCCGGGAAGCAGAACGGTACGTGTGATAAAATTCATATGACGAATGCGCGCCGAAAAACTCTGCGGCGAAGGCGCCGCGCCGGACAGAATCGGGGCTTGGCGGGCGGCAAAGCGCGGGTCGAGGGCCGCCGCGCTTTGCAGGATGGCGTACAGCGATTGCCCCGTCAGGCGGGCCTGGTTTTCCTCCCATTCCGCCGACGCGCCCGGAGAAAAAGGCGAACTCTGAATCCGGCCGCCCGGAGCGGGCGGCGACCAGCTTGCGCCGTCGAAGGCGCTGAATACCCGCTGGCGCAAATACAGAGGGCCGGCGGCCTCCGCTTCCAGCAGCAGGCGGTTGTCCGGCACGGCGAGGCGCGGGCCGCTCGTGTCAGCGGAATCGCCGGCGTCAGTCAGGCCGTAGCTGTAAAGCAGGCGGAAAAAATCGTAAGGCGTGGGCGGGAGAGCGGGCATGAAGGCGACCAGAAGGCCGGCGGCCGTCAGCGTCAGGACAAGAGGCGGCCAGGGCGGGCGGAGCGTCCGGCCCCGCGCGGCGAAATCGCGCAGGCGCGCAGCCCAGGCTGCGGCGATAAACGAAGCGGCCAGCAGAAAAATCTCCCCGGTTCCCAGCACCCGCATCTGCGAGGAAGCGAGCAGGCAGGGGATGAGCGCGATGAGGAACAGCGCGGGCAGACGCAGGCGGACATGCGTGAAATAATAGACGAGAGAGGAGAAAACAAAGCAGGCCAGGACAAAGAGGAAAATGAGGAAAACCGGGGTGGAAGAGCCGTTCAGGGCGGAGAGGCTGCCGGTTTTCACCGCGACGGCCCAATCGTGTTTCTGGCTGAAGGATGGATAGCAAAGGTGAAACAGCAAAAAGACCGCCAGCAGGATAAGCCGGTAGTAAAGCCAGCCGACGCGGGCTTGTTCGCTGATGTTTGTTCGACCCACCTGCAGGCGCACAAAAAAGCGGGACAAAAATCCCGGCCATTCGCAATTTTCCAGCCGGCGCAACAGGGAAAAAATTTCCGCGCAAAGCAGGAGCGCCCCGCCCCAAACGAGGAAAGCGCCCCATAAAGACACATGGGCGCGAAAAGGCTGCAGGAAGCTGAAAACCAGGGCCGCGCTGTAGAAGGCCGGCAGACGGAAGCCGTTTATGCGGGCGAACAAGCGGGCCATTGGTCAGACGGAGGCGGCGGCGAGGGCGGCGCGCTCCACATAATCCGCCGCCAGTCTCTCCAGTTTGGCCAATTCCGCTTCCGTGAGTTCGCGGACGACTTTGGCCGGGTTGCCCATGATCAGGGTGTGCGAAGGAAAAGTTTTCCGCTCCGTGACCAAAGATCCGGCGGCTACGAGGCTATGCGCCCCGATAACGGCCTCGTTCAGGACGACGGCGCCGATGCCGACCAGCGCCCCGTCGCCGACACGGCAGCCGTGCAGCACGCAGGAATGGCCGATCGTTACGCCGGCGCCTATGACAAGCTCGATGCCCTGATCCGTGTGCAGGACGCTCGCGTCCTGGATATTTGTGCGCGGGCCGATTATGAGCGCGTCGGTGTCGCCGCGCAGGACGGCGTTGTACCAGACGCCGCACTGATCTCCCAGTGTGACTCGGCCGATGACGCGCGCCCCGGGCGCGATGAAAACGTCCCGTCCCAGTGCGGGGCGGTGGCCGGCAAAAGTGTAAATCATTTCAATCACCTCTTAAAATCAGAATTTTCAAATATAATTGCCGGGTAATTTCGCCCTCCCTCTCCGCAGCAAAAGGGCGGCGACGGCCACGGCGGCCGTGCTTTGACCAGCCAGCGCCCAGAGCGCCGTCCATTCCCCGGCCTGCGCCGCCGCGACGGCGCCCAGCGGCAGGAGCGGCAGTAGCAGCGGGGAGGCGGGCGGTGTGTTCCATAAGCCGCCGCCCAGCGTCATGTTGAGCAGAAACCAGGGAATGAATATCCATACCGCCCAGGCTCTTTTTCCGGTCAAAGCCAACAAACCGCCGAGGCTTGCGGCATAAAGGGCGAGGAACAGCAATGCGCCTGAGAGCGGAAGCGCGGCTTTAATGTGGTAAAACAGGCCCAGGCCGAGGACATATAAAACAGTGAGCATTCCCCAGGCGCACCACAGCGCCAGCCAGGAAGCCGCGCAGGCGCGCGCCAGGGCCGGCCGGCCGTGCAGCAGGATGCGGCGGTTGTCCGGGCCGGGGGCTATTTGGGCGGCCTGCAAAAAGGCGAGCAGCAAAAACAGCGCCGGCAAGCCGAAAGCCGGGGGAACGGCGAGAGGCTGAGCCGCGGCCGGCGGCCCGTCATAGGCCACGGTCAGGATGGGTTCGACGGCGGAAAAATTTCCCGCGTCCTCCGGCACCGCCCCCAGAGCGCGCAATTGGCTTTGCAGAAGGATTTCCGCCCGCAGCATCACCGCTTCGACCGCCAGAAACTCCGCCACCAGAGAAACGTCGCTCACGCCCGGCGCGGGATAAAGCACGATCCCGCCGGCGCGGCCGTCCGTGAGGCGCTCGTCAAAATCAGGGGGAATGACGGCCAGGCCTTGGACGGGATGCGCGGCGAATATTTTTTCCTTGTCCGCTGTTCCTTCCGCGCGGATAACCGTCAGTTCCGGTATTTGCTCCAGAGCCAGGGCATAGCGTTCCGCGAGTTCGCCGCCGCCCTCCGCGGAGAGGGCGATTTTGAGTTCCGGCTTTTTTTCATTCAGCGCCACGGAGCTTATCTCTCCCAGCGTGAGCTGGCAGGCAATGAGCAGCAGGAACAGGGGCCACTGCCGGAAAACGGCGCGCAAATAAATCGCGAAAATGTTCATGCTTGCCTCCGGGCGAACAGGGCGGCGGACACGCCGAGCAAAGGCGGCGCCGCGAAGGGCAGAAGTCGGAGCGGGACAAGCGCCGGCCCGCCCAGAACCCATTCCGCCAGGAGATGGGCCAGCCAGGCCGGGTTAAAAGCGCGAAAACTTGCCTCCATCAGGTAAACGGGATAAAACCCGCCGCCGGCAAAGAGGATGAAGAGGAGCAGGGCGAACGAGCCGAACGCTGTCCGGGCGGAAACCGCGCGGAGCGGCATGGCGTCGGCTCGGAAAGCCGTGAACACCAGGCAGACACCGTGCAGAATCACCGTCAGAAAAGCGGCGGACAACAGCAGGCCGCCGAAGGAGCAGGGGATTTTCCAGAAGGAGAGCAGGGGCATGGCCGCCAGGCATAAAACGAGGGAGAGAGCCGCCGCCAGCAGGGTTTTGGCGGCGTAAATCTGCCAGGGGCGGATTCCGTGTACCGCCAGGCGGCGAAAATATCCGGCGGCAAACTGATGCGCGGTTTGCGTGACCGAAGACAGCGCTGCGAGGGCGGCGGCCGCGAACAGCAGCAGCGACAGGGCTTGGAGGTGGTAGGGAGAGACCGCCGGAACCGTTTCTATATGGCGGGCGCGCAGGAGGGTTTCTTGCAGCAGGGCCAGGTCAAAAGCCCGCTCCGCCCGGTAAAAGTCCCGCGGATCGCTGAAGCGCGGCGCGGCCGCGTCGTGAAAAGCCAAGGCCGCCCGCTGCACTCTGTTCATCGTTTTCACATATTCGCCGGCCATGTTCAGGCTGACCGAGCCGATGAAGGGATCCAGCGTCCTGACCGTTATCTCCGCCCGTCCCCGGTAAATCAGCGCGTCGATCATGCCGGGCGGCAAGACGACGACGACATCGGTTTCTCCGGCCTTCAGCAGCGCGGCGGCCTCATCTTCGCTGACAATGCGCGATTCTTTCACCATTTCCAGGCCGGAAACCATGCCGGACAGCAATTCGGCCATTTCGCCGCCGTCCTGGTTGACCAGCGCAATGGAAATTTTTGGAAATTCCCCGTTCCGCATCAATTCCGGAGGCAACGAGAGCAAAAATCCGGCGGCGCAAAGGAGCATCCCGCCCAAGAGCAACGGCAGCCGGCGCCGGAGCTGCCAGGCGTCCGCCAGAAAAACCAGCAGAATTTTCAAAGCAGGCTGACCTCCGCCGCGGGCAGGACGAGCACGCGCTCGCACAATCCCTCGAAATCTTCTTTATTATGCGAAACCAGGACCAGAGCCATGCCCGCCTGTTTTTCCTCTCGCAGCAGCTGTTTGACGGAATAACAGGCTTCCTGGTCCAAACCGCTGAACGCTTCGTCCAGGAGCAGCAGATCCGGGTCGGGCAGCAGGGCGGCGGCGATGGACAGGCGGGCGCGCATGCCGGCGCTGCAGAGCGAGAGGCGCTTATGCCAGAAAGAGAGAATATCGCAGCGCGCGGCGCAAGAGCGGACGCGTTCGCGGGCCGTTTGCCCCCGGAGGGCGCACAGGGCGGCCTCCATGCGCAGATTGTCGCGACAGGACAGGGAATCCTGTAAGCCGTCTCTCTGCATCACATAGCCCAGGCGCCCCTCGCGCCTGAATTCGCCCGCGTCCGCCTTGATGAGGCCGGCCACGATGTCGAGGAAAGTCGTTTTGCCGCACCCGTTGCGGCCATACACGCCAAGCCCCTCGCCCCGGGCCAGGGAAAAGGTCACAGGACTGAAAAGAGGGAGTTGTCGTGTTTTTTGCAAATGGTTGACCGTCAATACATTTTCCATAAAAACCCCGCTATGTACTTCGGAGGTCGTGAAAAGGCTCACGCCCGCTGTTTCTGCGCGTGAAGAACGTCGTCTTCGTGCCGGTTCAGTATAGCGCATGAAGAGAAAAAAAGCAAGCGTCGCGCCGGACGGGTGGCAAGTCCTTTTCGGTTTTCGGTTTTTCCGCCGGAAGCCGGAACTCAAGTGTTTTTCGACAAGCGGATAATATTTGCATTTC
>JAISQG010000113.1 GCA_031274335.1 Gracilibacteraceae bacterium | reverse complement strand
GCTGTGGTAGGTGAAGTTTTCCTGATACCTTTCCTCCATATAGCGAATGATATCCTTGATCGAGTGGCTCTTCCGCAAAAATCTTGGCAGCTTCATATGTGATTCCTCCTGTTATCTTTAGAAAAAAAGTCCGGCCGGCGCTAGTATTCGCCGTCATAGTCCGAATTCCTTCCATATGGGAGAAATATTACCAAATATTTCATCGTACTAAGCCGTCTTGCGGCATTGGGAGCCGCGTGTTATACTGCTAAAGGGGGGAAGAGGCAGATTTATTATAGGCGGCTAAGTCTCGCTATTGACTTAACAAACCATTGGCGAAAGTGAGTTTTTACAGTGGAACAAAATTTGATTTATATTGCCGACGATGAGGCGGAAATTCGCGAATTGATCAGCCATTATTTGATGAAATCCGGCTATGACGTCAGAGTTTTTGCCACAGGCGATCAGATGTACAGCCGTTTTCTGACAGAACCGGCTGACCTGATCATTTTGGACATAATGATGCCGGGAACAGACGGTTTTACTCTGTGCCAAAGGATCAGAGCGGCTAGCGATGTGCCTATTATTATCATTTCCGCCCGGGGCGATGAGTTTGACCGCATTGCCGGCATCAACATCGGGAGCGACGATTACCTCTGTAAACCTTTTTCACTCGGCGAACTGGTGGCGCGCGTCAACCGCCTCATGAGCAGGGCAAGCAGGCGCAACCGGCTGGCGGAAAGCGTGGACTGCCTGACATATGATGATATCACCGTCAACCCTCAGACCAGAACCATCAAAATTAATGACCGCGCCGGCGATCTGACTTTGATGGAGTACGATTTTCTGGTCTATCTGATCCAGCACAGCGAGAGAGCCGTCAGCCGGACGGATTTATTACGTGAGATCTGGAATTCGCAAGGCGATACTCAAACCCGGGCCATAGACGATTTGGTCAAAAGGCTGCGGAAAAAACTTGCAGAGCACGCCAGCCGAGTGGAAATCCAGACAATCCGCGGCTATGGTTTTATTTTGACGGGGAAGCCGAATTATGTGGAGCATTAAACGATATATTCAAATTCCGTTTGTGACAATCACAATACTCTGCTTCACGCTGACATTAGCTTTTTCTGTGCGGATTATAAATCAAAGCCTCTATAGCCAAAGCGCGGACGAACTAATTCAGTTGGGGCAAAAAACGATCAGCAACCTAGAAGCCATGACTCCGCTGTATTTAATTGAGTTTCCCAGCGGCGGTTACATGGATCCGGACTGCACGGCCGGCGAACCGGTCACGGCGGCGAAAACCGCTCCATTTTTGGAGCAGGCCGCGAGCGCGCATATGTCTGAAGAATTAATCCTGACTAATTACTATAAATTGCTGGATTTCAACAATGATTTGGACGTTTTCTTTTATGATCAGAACTTCAATCTCGTTATTTCGAATATTGTTCTGGCAAAAAGCGACTTTATCGTGGAGAAAAAGCTTGTACCACGACATTTGCTGATAGAACCCGACCAAGTGAGTCAGCTCAAGGAATTCAAAAACGGGAACAGCTCTTTTCTCCAATATGTGCTATCAGTCAGCTGTGAATGTCTGCCCAGCGTTCGATACATCTCCCTGATAAAATGTATCGATCAGCACTACATGTTGATGAAATATATCACCGGCGTCCTGACCGCCAGTTCTGCGCTGGGTTTGATCGCCCTGCTAACGGCGTCTTTTCTCATCACCAAAAAAATAACCGCACCCTTGAAAGAATTGGAAGTATACGCGCAGTCCGTGCGGCATCCAATCGAAGATGCTTTCACTCCCAATGCCCAGATTACGGAAATAAATTCACTGGGCGTGAATATCCAATCTATGGTACAAAAATTACAGAAAAACGAAAAGGATCAACAGCTATATTTCGCTGATTTTTCCCATTCGCTCAAAACTCCGCTCATGGTTATCCAGGGTTACGCGGAAGCCCTGCGCGACGACGTCTTTGAGGATAAGACCCAAATCGCCGCTGTCATCATGAATGAGAGCCAGAAGATGACCAACCTGGTCAATCAACTGCTGACCATGACTAAACTGGAACAGCCGGCTGATCTGCATAGCAGTGAAACCGTGAACATCCGCGAGGTGGTGGAGGAATGTCTGGAGATGATTTCCGGCGTTCTGGCCGATACATCCCTGCTCATTGATCTCCAGATAGACAGCGCGCATTATGCTTGGGCCAATCCTCAACTACTGCGCATGGCGATATCCAACCTGCTGACCAATTCACTGAAATTTACCCGCTCCTGCATCACGCTCAGCAGCCGGGCGGTCGGGGACAAAATGCACATCACTGTCACCGACGACGGAGCGGGCATAGCCGACGAAGAACTGCCGCTGATTTTCACCACGTTTTATAAGGGGTCCGGCATCGGGGCCGGCCTGGGTCTGTCCATCGTTAAGTTAGCGGTTAAAAACATGAATGGTTCGGTCTCGGTTTACAATCAAGACGGCCATACTTTTTTTGACATTCGTTTGCCGCTACCGGATCCGATCCACAGTGGCAATTAAGTGGCAGAATTGTATTATTTGTGCGAAAAGACTGAAATACACTTCGCTCTGTGTTAAGATGATTAGAAGAAAACTAATGCAAAAAAGGGGGCGAGGTTATGCCGGAAAACCTGACACGCCGGCAGTTTATCAAAGCGCTGGGATTGACCGGCGCCGGAGTCACGCTGGCTTCAGCGGCACCAGCGCTGGCAGCCGTCAGCGGGGACACGCGGCCTGGAGATGTGCCTTACCGGTATTGGTGGGTGAAGAACGTGGATCAGCCGACCACCGAAATCGATTGGGCGCAAATGAAACGTTACAGCGAATGGCGAACAACTCGAGGCAGTCTGAAAGAATATCGAGGAGCGGAAAAAGACGCTTCGTATTTGAATCTGCAAAAAGAAAATCTGCTCAAGTTTGAAACGGAGCAACGACCCGGCTACACAACGAAGGATTTTGCCTTGAAAGAAGCGGTGGGTTCCGGACGTCCGCCGTTTTTGTTCATGGGGCCCCAAACTGCTTCCACACCCGAGGAGCGGGGCGTTCCTCGCTACGAGGGTTCCCCGGAGGAAAACGCTCGCATCGTCCGTGTAGCCCTGCGTCATATGGGCGCCGGCACAGTAGGATTTGTTCATCTGGAACCGGAAACCACACGCAAACTTGTCTATGATCAGGAACCCAGTCCCGGCAAAAAATCCAACGTTTTTGAAAACATTGATATCGGCTACGAGGACGATCAAAAGCGGGTTATTCCGGAGAAGGCCAAATACGCTATTGTTTTCTCCGTGCAAATGTCCCAGGAGACCATGCGTTATGGCCCTACTCAGTTGGGCTCTCTAACCACGACGTTGACCTATACGCGCATGTGGCTCATCCTGACCCAGTTGCATGAATTCTTGCGTTCCATGGGCTATCAATCCTTTGGCACATCGGCGGTCAACGGGCTGGGCATATACCCGGCTTTTGCCGTGCTGGCCGGGCTGGGTGAGATGTCCAGGCTCAATCGGGTGATCACTCCGGAATACGGTCCGAATGCGCGTTTTACTGTTTTGCTGACCGATCTGCCTCTGGCACCGACCAAGCCCATTGATTTCGGGGTGATGCGATTCTGCCGGGATTGCAAAACCTGCGCCGAATTTTGTCCCTCCGGTGCGTTGAGCATGGATCGTGACCCGAGCTGGGAGGTCAAAGGCCCTTGGAACAACCCCGGCCACAAGGCATATTTTGAAGATTCTGTAAAATGCCGCAATTATTGGAATACCTGCGGAACGAACTGCGGCATCTGTTTTGCCGTATGTCCCTATGCCGCTAACGATGAGGCCAGCCTGCACAACATCGTTAAAGGCACGATCGCGACCACGCCACTGCTTAATTCCTTGCTCGTATCGGCTGATCGCCAGGCTTTCCCGGCTACGATGGGAGAACCCATGAAAGACCCCGAGAGTTGGTGGCGCAATGAAAATCTGGCCGAATGTGGTATAGACAGCCGGGCCGGGGGACGCAATATTTGAGAGGAGGGCACGCCATGCTGTGGTTGCTGGTGGGAATCATCATAGGCGGCGGAGCGATTTGGCTGATCGCTAAAACCCGCATCGTTTGGTATCAATATGTCCTGGGGATCCTTGGCGTTGCGTTGCTGCTTTTTACCTTGCAAAACTATCTGGGATTCTTGGCGGAAATGGAAGGCCACGCCGCCGGATTCAGCCTGTTGATCATGGGACTGCCGGGATTGGTGCTGGCATTGCTGGCGGTAGTTCTGCCCCGCCTCTTGAATCAACGCAAAAGTAATAACGCTGATTGAATTATGACGCTGCTGAACAAATTATTGTTGATTACCCTGTTTTTGGCTCTGGGGTATTCCTGGTTTGCGGCAGCAGCTGTGAATCCCGCGGCGGCCGAATTTTACGACGCCGCTTTTCCCGTAGCTGCAGAGCGGCAGCCGGCGGGCAAGGGTTTATTCCGGTATTTGGCCGCCGATCACAGCCTGCTTGGTTATGCCGGTATAAGCAGCGGCGCGGGCTATGCCGGCCCGGTCACCGTGGGCGTGGTCTTCGCGCCCGGCGGGCAAATTCTGGCAGTGGAAGTCTTACGGCAGCAGGAAACGGTTCTTTACTATAATCTGTTGAAAACGGCGGACTTTTTCGGTCGTTTCAAGAATCGCCCGGCCGGCGAAGCTCTGGTTTTAGGGGAAAATATCGACGGCGTCTCCGGCGCCACCTACTCAGCGCGCGCCGTTACCGAAGCGGTGCGCCGTCTATCCGGCGAGCTGGCGGTTGGCGAACTGGGATTATTGACGGCGGAAGCGGCCCTGCGCCAGTCCTGGCAGTTGGGGCTGCCGGAGTTGGCCGTAAGCATACTGCTGCTTTTGCCCCTATGTCGGGGCCGTTTTATCAAGCAACACCCTGCCGCGGGAAAAATATCACGCATTATTCTACTGCTTTTGACTTTGGCGCTGCTGGGCTTTTACCTGCGGCAGCCGCTGACCATAGTGCAAATAGCCTCTCTGGGACAGGGCAATCTGCCCCAGGTGCAAACCGGCGCGCTATGGTACATGTTGATGGGCGCCGCCTTGTTGCCGCCGCTGCTGGCCGGCAGTAATTTCTATTGCCACTGGCTCTGCCCCTTCGGCGCTTTGCAGGAACTCCTGGGGTTGATCAGGGTGCGTCGGCTGTCTATTCCGCATAACGAGGCGGTGCGGCAAGTCAAAAAGCTGTTGCTGTGGTTGGTTTTGCTGCTGGCTTTTTTGACGGGAAAACCGGCGCTTTGGAGTTATGAGCCCTTTCAGGCGGCTTTTCGCTTTTCCGGCGGTTTTCTGGCCTTCATGCTTTTGGGCATCGCCCTGGTAGCCGCCCTGCTTATACCCCGCTTTTGGTGCCGCACACTTTGCCCGGTCGGAACACTGCTGGATCTGTTGTCGGCTTGGCGTCGTGAGTTATTCAAGCCCAAGACAGCCCAAAAAATCGGTCCGACCGCCGGGGGCGATGGGATTGCCGGTGGTTTTTATGTAACGGCTTTGGGCGTTGTTATATTGAGCATATTCATGGGCATTTTCGGCGTTTGAACTCAAGGGGACAGCCTTTTCTCAGAGGGCTGTCCCCTTGCCGCCGCGCTAAAATATTAAGGGTTTTCCTCGCATATCCGCACAAGCTCCTTGCGTCCGCGCAAAACAAAGCCGCCGAGGATGATCGTGGCGCCTGTTGCGATGAGCAGCCCTTCGATTTTCATCATGTCCGCGAGGGGGCCGAACAGCGCCATCCCTAGCGGCAGGGCCAGCCCGCTGAATATCGTTACCGCGCTGAAAACACGCCCCATCAGCTCCGGCGGCACCTTGGTCTGCATCAGCGTCATGCTGGCGGTGTTGAAAAACGGCACCGTGACTCCGCAAAGGAGCATGACGCCTAAATACAGCCAGAAATGGGGAACAACGCCAAAAAGCATTGTCGTCACACCGAAGGCCAACCAGGCCAGCACCATCGTATGCGCCTTGTTTTTGAAACCGCCCCAAGCAGACATGACGATACCGCCCGCCATCATGCCCGCAGCAAAGATGATCTCTATGGCGGTCAGCCGCCAAACATCGCTGCCGAAGCTACGGGCCACCTGCAGCGGTGTGAGCATCATGGCCGGGGAGGCAAAGATGGAAAACAGCGCAAAGGAGACAAACAGCGTTTTCAGCCACGCCGTCCTGCCGATGTAGCGCAGGCCCTCCTCCATTTCGTGAAAATAAGCCTTGGCGCCCGCTTGGTGTTCCCGCTTGGACACGGCGGAAACCCTGACGCAGAAAAACACCACGGCGATTCCGATTGCGGCGGTAACAACGTCAATGAGGAAGATGTACTCGATCGGCAGGAAAGTCAAAAGCGCCCCGC
>JAISQG010000213.1 GCA_031274335.1 Gracilibacteraceae bacterium | reverse complement strand
ATAGGAGAGTTTTGCCTTGCGCAACCCTTCGTCCCCCACGTCGTCCTCCCGATTGATCCACTTCACATCGGGGCGAAGGCTCAGAATGAACCGCGCCATTTCCCTGTTTATCATCTGGTAAGCGCCCTGCATGTCATGAAAAGCCTTCTCCACATGCACGTCGAAGCTGCGGCTGCCCAAAGGCGAGGCTAAAGAAAAAGCCGCCACCTCGCCGTTCACGCGTAAAACGCCGCCAACCACTCCCAGCGCCCGGTAATGGGTCAGACATCTCTCCACGGCGCAAGACTCCGCTTTCAGGCTTTCTTTTTCGCTGCATCCGTAGCGGCGGCACCATTCATCACTCATCCGGCACACTTCGCCAAAATTTTCCTCACTCAACTTTTCAAATTGCCAGGCCGGATATTCTTTCAAAAAATGGTTAATATGGTTCCTTTTGCCATGCAGCTTGTTTCCCGTGACCTGCGCCAGGCGTTCCGCCTCATACACATAATCCCAGCTGTCCCGCACAGAAGAAAATTCAAACACTCCGGGACAGGCAGCTTCCAGCTCGCTTTTTTGCTCCTCGGTCACACTCCACAGCATGAGCTGCTGCCCCTGCCGGCGACATTCGGCGCGTAAAGCGGCAACAGCCCCGGCCAGATCGGCCTCCTTGCTCCCCATCGGAAAAGAAAACGAATGTCTGGCTTCCCATGCATTGCGCAAAAAAAACCATTCCTCTGTCGCGTGAAAATGCGTCTGATACCGACTGGCCCACATAAAAGTCGTCGTTTTGCTTTCCTGGCAGCCTGTTCGCTCTCGCCGGGCGAGGTATTCGTCCAACAGATCGCAATCTTCGATCCGCAGCTCCTTAAATTCCATAAATGAGACTCCGTTTCACAGGATGCCCGCTCCCTTCAAAGCCAGTTCGCCGCGCAAATTGTCGATAAACTGCTGCGCGCTCCGCCCGGAACGGGCGTTGTGATTTTGCGTCCAGAGCAGAGCCTTCCGCCGCAATTCCGCAGCCGGAAGATCCAGCCCGGCCCGCTCCGCCAATCTGCTCACAATGGAAAGAAAATCTTCCTGATCCGGAGCTAAAAAAGTAACCGTAATCCCAAAACGATCAGCCAGGGAAAGTTTTTCCTCCATACTGTCGCGCGCATGCACTTCGTCTCCCCTGCGCTCGGAAAATGTTTCCCGGATGAGGTTTTTGCGGTTGGAAGTCGCGTAAACCAGCACATTGGCCGGCCGTGCTTCCACGCCGCCTTCCAGCAACATTTTCATGTCTTTGTAGTCCTGCTCCGTTTCATCGAAGGAAAGGTCGTCAATGTACAAGATGAATTTGTGGGGCAAAGCGGCCAGCGCACGCACAAGCCGGGTAAAATGCTGTATTTCTGTTTTCTTCAGCTGGATCAGGCGCAAGCCGCGCCCGACATAAGCGTTGGGCAAAGCTTTGACCAATGAGGATTTGCCGGTGCCGCGGCTGCCGTAAAGGATGATGTTGCTGGCCGCCAAGCCCAGCAGGAAAATTTCCGTATTGCGCAACACGACGCTCTGCTCCCGCTCTTGGCAATAAAGGCGCTCTACCGTTATGGGGTCGGGCCTCTCCACTCCTTCCAGCGCGCCGTCCTCCAGCAGGCGAAACACCGCAAAGTTGGCAAAAACGCCGCAGCCCACCTCGCGGTAATAGGTAAGCAGGGCATCGACCAGACCGCTCCAATCCCGGCTCCGGCGAAACAGGGTTTTCAATTCCTCGCCTCTGGCGCGCAGCCACTCCTGTGCCGGCGCTTCTGCCGGCACGGCGGCAACGTCGGCGTTCTCGGCGGACACCCGCCACACGGGCCAGTGACGCGGCGCGAGGAAATTTTCAAACAAAGCGTCGCCTTCCCATTCGTCATTCTCAAAACAAGCCATGACGAACAGCAGAATCTTTTCTCCGTCCAGCCGCGCCAGCTCTTGCAGCACCTGGAGGTCGCGCGCCGCATCCTCCCGGACGCGTTCAGCCAGGCCGGGTTTTTCCGCCGCGGCGAGAGCGGCCAGCCTGTTGTTAGCCATCAGCATCAAATCGAGCACATGGTCATCCCAGGCCTTATCGGCAATCAAGCGGTAGAACCCGTGATAAATATCAAAGATAGTTTCCCGGCTGCCGATTATGCCCTCATCCCACAAGCCGTCCTCGTCTTCATCGCCGCCGATGGCTGTGAGCAGATTGAGCATCCCGCGCACCGCGTCGTCTTCCAGCAGCGCGGCGAACACCGACAAACCATGACAGGCCATCGCCAGCATTTTACATCCGCAGCGCGTTTCTTCAATTCGATTCATTTCCGACCTCCGTTATGGCGAAATTTCATCAGCAAGAAAATATTCCGGCGGCGGTTCCGCCAATTTGCCGAAGGCGGAAAACGGATAATAGCGAATCCAAATCCGCCCCGTAATGTACTCTGCGGAAAGAAAGCCCCACACATGGCTGTCCAGGCTGTGGTTGCGGTTATCGCCCATAACAAAATACGACCCTTCCGGCACGGTGACAGGGTCAAAAAAATAGCTCGGCTCCTCAGCCACATAAGGTTCATTCAGTGCCCGGCCGTCAATATAAACCAGTCCTTCTTTTATTTCCAGCGTTTCACCCGGCAAGCCGATGACCCGCTTCACCATATCCTTTTCTTCTCCCACGTTCTCCGGCGCATGAAAAACGATAATGTCTCCGCGTTCAACGCCCTGCACCTTATAAAAAAGCTTGTCCACAAAGAGTCTGTCATTAAGCTGAATAGTCGGCAACATGGAGCCGGTTGGCACAATGCGGTTATCCAGCACAAAGGTGCGAATAACCAGAGTCAGAAGAAACGCCGCGGCCAGAAGTCCGAACCACTCCAAGCAGATACGCATTATTCTTTTCAAAACAACAACCTTCGCCTTCCGCTACAATATTTATATCCGTGAATTATTCTATGCCGCTTGACCAATTCCTTTTGTGCCGAAGGAAATACACAGAAATAGTTATCGCAGAGGCGCAGTTTGACAGGGACACGCCTTTCGGCTATAATAATTTTGTAAAACCCGCTCAAGGGGAGGCGCGAACAGTGAAATTCCTGCATCTGTCTGACCTGCACATCGGCAAGAGCGTGATCAGATTTTCCATGCTTGACGAACAGAAGCATATTTTCGCGCGGATAATCCGATACATACAGACCGAGCGCCCCGGCGCCGTCGTCATAGCGGGCGATGTGTACGACCGCGCCGTGCCGAGCGTCGAGGCGGTGCGTCTTTTTGACGATTTTCTCACGGATCTCGCCGGGGAAAATATTGCCGTACTGCTCATATCCGGCAACCACGACTCCCCGGAGCGCCTGAGCTACGCCAGCCGCCTGTTGTCGGAGAAGCGCCTGTTTTTGCGCGGTTCGTTCAACGGAACGCTTCGGCCGGTGAAATTAAGCGATGAATTCGGGGAAGTAAATTTCTGGCTGCTACCGTTTGTCAAACCGTCCGCCGTCCGCGGCGCGTTTGCGAGCAGCGGCATTAAATCCGAAATTGAAATTGAAAGCTATGAGGATGCCCTTTCTTCAATCCTGGCCGGTGCGGACATCGACTTCAGCGCTCGCAATGTGCTTGTTTCGCACCAGTTTTTTTTATCAAAGTCATTTATTCCCATGCGCTCCGATTCGGAGCTGGGGCTGGACGCGATAGACGCGGATCTGATCAGCCGTTTCGACTATGCCGCACTGGGCCATTTGCACGGAGCGCAGGCGGTCGGAGCGGAACATATCCGCTATGCCGGGTCGCCGCTGAAATACTCGTTTTCGGAATGCCTGCAGGAAAAATCCGTCACTCTCGTCACGCTGAAAGAGAAAGGCGACCTGACCGTCACCGCGCTGCCGCTCAAACCTATGCGCGACCTGCGGATAATAAAGAGCAGTCTAGCCATGCTGGCCGGCGGCGCGGCTCTCGCCGAGGACGGCCGCGAGGATTATATGCGCGTTGTCCTGACCGACAGAGAGGAAGAAGTCGTCGACCCGTGGAGCAAGGTCCGTGCCGTTTATCCGAATTTCATCAGTCTGGGTTTTGAAAATTCGCCTCCCGACACCTTTTCTGCGGTGAGTCCCGACGCGGAGCGAATCGCCCGGCTGTCGCCCTATGACCTGTTTCACGAGTTTTTTCTCGATGTCAGCGGCACGGTGATGAGCGAAGAACAGGCGAAAATCGCGCGCGAACTGCTGGAGACGGAGGACGGGGCATGAAGCCTCTGAAACTGGTGATGAGCGCCTTCGGCTCATATGCAGGCGTGGAAACGCTGGATTTTGCCCGGATCGGCGCGAACGGGCTTTACCTGATCACCGGCGAGACAGGCTCAGGCAAAACCACGATTTTTGACGCCCTTTCCTTCGCGCTGTTTGGCGAGGCGAGCGGCCGGGTGCGGGATAAATATCTCACGCTCCGAAGCGATTTCGCGGATGAAAAAACCAAAACCTATGTGGAACTGGATTTTTTATCCGGGCAGCATCAATACCACATAAGGCGCGCCATAAAAAAAACGGGGAAAGACTCCGAACTCCGGCTGCCCGACGGGACAATCATCAGCGGCGAGCGCCGGGTCAGCGACAAGATTGTGGAAATCATCGGACT
>JAISQG010000270.1 GCA_031274335.1 Gracilibacteraceae bacterium | reverse complement strand
TTTGTAGGTTGTATTGTATAAATTAGACGATCTGAATCCGACGCAGCGCGAAGCGGTGACGGCGGGCGAAGGGACTCTCCTGCTCCTGGCGGGGGCGGGCAGCGGCAAAACGCGGGTTTTGACGTACCGTGTCGCGCATCTGATAGCCGGCGGCGAAGTCCCCTGGCGCGTGCTGGCCATCACTTTTACGAACAAAGCCGCCAAAGAAATGCGCGAGCGCATCTCGGATCTCATCGGTTCCGAGAGCAAGGGGCTTTGGGTTGGGACGTTTCACAGCGTGTGCCTGAGAATTTTGCGCCGAGAAATCGACAAACTCCCGCCTTACACGCGCGATTTTACCATATTGGACACGGCGGATCAGCTCACCGTCGTCAAAGACGCGTTGCGGGAAATCAATCTTGACGACGAAAAAACGGAACCGCGCGCTTTCGCCGCCGCCATCAGCGACGCGAAAAACAAACTCCTGACGCCGGAGGAATATGCCGCGGGCAGCCCGGATTATTATCGGCGGCGCGCCGCCGATGTCTACCGCGTGTATCAGCGCCGCCTGGCGGCCAACAACGCGCTGGATTTTGACGATATGCTGATGCTGACCCTGCGCCTGTTCCGGGAAAACCCCGACATCCTGGCCCGCTACCAGGAGCAGTTCCGCCATGTCCTGGTCGATGAGTATCAGGACACCAACCACGCGCAATATGTGCTGGTGAATCAGCTGTCCGCCGGCCACGGCAATCTCTGCGTGGTGGGGGACGACGACCAGTCCATTTACGCCTGGCGCGGCGCCGACATCGCCAACATCCTTGATTTTCAGCGGGATTATCCCAGCGCGCGCGTGCTGAAGCTGGAGCAGAATTACCGCTCCTCCGGCAAAATTCTCGCGGCGGCCAACGCCATCGCGCATCATAACAGCGAGCGCATGGAGAAAAATCTGTGGACGGAAAATGACGCCGGCGAGGACATCATGCTCTTTCAGGCGGAGGACGGGCGCGAGGAAGCGCGGTTCGTCGCGCGCAAAATCCGGGAGATCACGGATCTGGAAGGGCGGCGCTACAATGAATTTGCCATACTCTACCGCACCAACGCCCAGTCCCGCCTGCTGGAGGAAGCTCTCATGCGTGAGGGGATGCCTTACCGCATTTACTCCGGCGTCAAATTCTACGAGCGCAAGGAGATCAAGGACATAATAGCGTATTTACGCCTTCTTTTCAATCCCGCCGACACAGTCAGCTTCCGCCGCGTCGCCAATGTGCCCCGGCGCGGCATTGGCACGGACACGCTGGAAAAGCTGCTGCTTTACGCGGAGGAGCAAAACATGCCGGTGATGGATGCTTTGAAGGAAGCTCCCTATATCCCTGGAATGCGCGCGCAGGCCGTCGCGGCGGCCGAGTCTTTTTCCGCGCTTATGCGGGCCGTGATCCTGGAATGGGACGGCGGCAGCGTGACCCAGCTCGCCGAAACCCTGCTGGAAAGGTCGGCCTACATGGATCAGTGGAAAGACGAGAGGGGCGCCGAAGCGGAGGCGCGGCGCGATAACATAAAGGAATTTCTCTCGCTGACGACGGAATATGACAGTTCCGCCCCCGAAGCCCCGGTTTTGGGCGGATTTTTGACGCAGATCGCGCTGGTGGCGGAAATCGACAGCCTGGACGAAGGGGAAAACGCCGTGAAGCTCATGACCATGCACAGCGCCAAGGGGCTTGAGTTTCCGGTTGTTTTCAGCGTCGGCATGGAAGAAGGGATATTTCCGAGCGAAAGGAGCCTGACGGAAAACCGCCTGGAGGAGGAAAGACGCCTTTGCTACGTGACTGTCACCCGCGCGCGGGAAAGGCTGTATTTTTCCTACGCGCGGAAAAGGCTGCTTTTCGGGCGGGAAGCCGCGGGCAAGCCGTCCCGTTTTCTGGCGGAAATTCCCCAGGAGTGCCTGCTGACGGAAAGCTCTCCCGCCCTTGATCCGGATGCCCCGATGGGGCGCGGGTTTGGCACGCGGGCCGGGCGCGACTGGCGGCGGCAGGGAGCGAAGCTCATCAACCAGGATCCGGGCGAGTTTAACGTCGGCGAAAAAGTGGAGCACCCGCTTTTCGGGCCGGGCGTCGTGCTTTCCGTGAACGGAGCGGGGGGAGACGCGATCGTTAAGGTGGTGTTCCGACGCGAGGTGAAAGAGCTCGTGGCCGGATACGCCAATCTGGAAAAAATGAACATGTGAAAAACCGGAACACATGATCCGGATAAATTAAACATATAGGAGGGTGCGGGCTGTGGATGAAAAAAGCCGGCTGACAGAACTGAAAGAAATTCTGGAGCGGGCCGCGCATGAGTATTATGTGCTGGATGCCCCGACGATGCCGGACGCGGAATTTGACCGGCTGCTGCTGGAATTGCGTGCCATTGAGGAGCGGCACCCGGAGTGGGTGACGCCTGATTCGCCGACGCAGCGGGTGGGCGGCGCCGTGTCGGAGCAATTCGGCAAGGTGCGGCACAAGGAGGCGCTGCTCAGCTTGGACAACGCCTTCAATGAGACAGATTTGCGCGAATTTGACCGGCGGGTGCGTTCCGCCGCCCCGCAGGCCCGTTACGTGGTGGAGCTGAAAATCGACGGCCTCACGGTGGCGCTGTCCTATGAAAACGCCTCGCTGGTCCGGGGGGCGACACGCGGCGACGGGGAAACCGGGGAGGAAATCACCGCCAATGTGCGCGTGATTCGCTCCATCCCGCTCAGACTGCGGGAGAGCGGGGCGGAAAATATGCTCCCGGTGGACGTGCGGGGCGAGGGTTTCATGCCCAAACGGACTTTTGCCGCGCTGAACAAAGAGCGGGAGGCCGAAGGCCAAGCTTTGTTCGCCAATCCCCGCAACGCGGCGGCTGGTTCGCTGCGCCAGCTGGATCCGGCCGTGACCGCGGAGCGCAAGCTGGATTTTTTTGCTTACCAGCTGTTAGAGGCTGACCGCTGGGGCGTGGCCTCTCAGACGGAAGTGCTCGCGCGGCTCAAGGACTGGGGCTTTAAGGTCAATCCGGAGTTCCGCGTTTTTGACGATATGGAGGCGGTGATCGCCTATTGCCTGGGCATGGAGGAAAAAAGGCATGAGTTTGCCTATGATATTGACGGGCTCGTCATCAAGGTGGATTCTTTTGCCGAACAGCGCGAGCTGGGATTTACTTCCAAGAGCCCTCGCTGGGCCATCGCTTATAAATTCCCGGCCGAACAGGCGGAAACCGTGCTGACGGACGTGGAAATCAACGTGGGCCGCACCGGGGTTCTGACGCCCACCGCCGTGCTGCGGGACGTCTTTTTGGCGGGCAGCACGGTAGGCCGGGCCACGCTGCACAATTTGGACAATATCCGCGCCAAAGATATACGCATCGGCGACCATGTGATGATTCATAAGGCGGGCGACATCATCCCGGAGGTTCTGCGCTCCCTGCCGGAGAAACGGGACGGCACGGAAAAAGTGTTCGAGATGCCGGAGACCTGCCCGACCTGCGGCGGCGCGGTGACGCGCAAGGAAAACGAAGCGGCCCACCGCTGTGAAAACGCCGACTGCCCGTCGCGGCAAAGAGAAGCTGTCATTCATTTTGTCTCGCGGGAGGCGATGAATATCGACGGCCTCGGCCCGGCCGTGGTCTGGCAGCTGGTGGGGGAAGGACTGGTGCGCGATGCCGGGGATCTTTACACGCTGCGGGAGGAGCAATTGAGCGGGTTGGAGCGCATGGGGAAAAAATCAGCGCAGAATTTGATCCGCGCCATCGCGGAAAGCAAAACCCGCGGCCTCGGCCCGCTCCTGTTCGCGCTGGGGATCCGCAATGTGGGGGTCAAGGCCGGCAAGACGCTGGCCGCGCATTTTGGCAGCCTGGACCGCCTGCGGCTGGCGACGGAGGAGGAATTGCAAAATCTGCCGGATATAGGCGGGATTATGGCGCGGAGCATCACGGATTTTTTCCGCGACGAACGGCAGACGGAGCTTATCGCCAAATTGGAGCGGGCCGGCGTGCTTATGTCGGAAGAAAACTCCGCTCCGCGCGGAACGCTTTTCGCCGGGCAGACTGCCGTGGTCACCGGTACCCTGACTCGCTGGAAGAGGCCGGAAGCGGAAGCCCTGATCGAGGCGAACGGCGGCAAGACATCTTCGTCCGTCAGCAAAAACACTTCCTTTGTCGTTTGCGGGGAAGGCGCCGGCTCCAAGCTGGATAAGGCCAAATCCTTGGGTGTGCCGGTTTACAGCGAAGAAGAATTTGCCGCCATGCTGGCGGATATTTAAAAACGGGGAACGGCTATGCGCTTTGGGGCGGCAGAAGCGGATTTATTGCGCGCGGAAGCGGAGAAGCGTTTCCGCCTCCGCTTGACAGATGAGCAAATCGCGCGGTTTTGCGCCTTTGGCGATCTGCTTGTCGCCGGCAACGAAAAAATGAATCTGACGGCCATCACCGAGCCGCGGGAAATCGTGCGCAAACATTTTTTGGATTCCCTCGCCCTGCTGCCGCATGTCCGCCAAGCCCTGGCGGACGCGCCGCCGAGCGCGAAACCCCTGCTTGACCTGGGCACGGGGGCCGGATTTCCGGGCCTGCCGCTCAAGCTGGCCTGGCCGGCGCCGGAATGGGTGCTGGCGGACGCGCTTGGCAAGCGCCGCCTTTTTCTGGACGCGGCCATCGCCGCCCTCGGCCTGCAAGGGGTGCGCACGCTGGGCGGCCGGGCGGAAACCTGGGGTCGGGATGCCTCTTGGCGCGGACAGTTCGCTTGCGTGACCGCGCGCGCGGTGGCGCCGCTGCCTGTTTTGACGGAATACGCCCTGCCCCTTCTTTGCCTCGGCGGAACGCTTTTGGCGGCCAAAGGGCCGGCGGCCGGGGCGGAAGCGGAGCAGGCCGCGCGGGCTCTCCGGCTTTGCGGCGGCGAGGTACGGGATATAGTGGATTGCACGCCGGCGGCGGGCGCGGAAAAAAGATTTTTGCTCGTCGTCGTCAAAACGGCGGAAACGCCGGCTTTGTATCCCCGCGCCCCCGG
>JAISQG010000264.1 GCA_031274335.1 Gracilibacteraceae bacterium | reverse complement strand
TCAATCACGACCGTGCCGTGGAAAATGCCGAGGGCGCCGCCGCCGTAGCTGATGTTGGACTGCAGATCCTCAAACACGATGTTTTTGAAAATCAGGTCGGTGTTGGCGGCGCTGCTCTGAAAACGCAGAGCCGTGTTGCCGTCGACGTTGCCCGCGTCGCTGATCGTGTGACCCTGGCCGTCGATGCTCAGGAATTTGATGGCATTTTCGTTCGTGGCTGTCCGGTGCCCGTAGGTCGCGGAAGTGATTGCGTCGATATCCGCGGTCAGAATGATGTTCGTGCGGGTCGTGGTAACAGCGGCTTTGATGGCTGCGTCAAGTTCCTCGCCCGTGCCGACATAAACAGTCGGTTCGTCTTCGGCGAAAACGCCGGCGAGCGGGAAGCCTAGGAACGTGACCAGCACGGCCAAAGCCAGAGCAAAAAATTTAGTGCTCGGGGACTTTTTCATGAATCTACCTCCGTATGATTTTGAGTAAACCTGTGCGCTGCGCGCGCCTGTCTGAGGCGGCGGCCGTCCCGGACCGCCGATCTCAGAAACCGGGACGTATGATTAGCATATGCTAATTTCATTTTAGCATATGCTAACCGGCAATGCAAGTGTTTTTTTATCTGTTGTGAAAAATTTTTTTTGGCAAAATTTCGCCTACGGGCGGAAAAAGCAGAAAAGGATGCCGGTGGGCATCCTTTTCTTGTTCGGAGAAATTTACTCGACGGTGATATAATACTCGAACGCGTTCTGGTAACCCTCGTCGCCTGAGCAGACATAATTGGTCGCCAGGAGAGTCAGCTTATAGGTCTTGCCCGCCTCCAGAGCGGAGGGGTTGATCTGATAAGCGCTGCTCGTGTCCGGGCGGGTCAGCACAGCGGTGATGGCCGGGGCCGTGCCGCCGCCCTCCGCAATGGCAATGGAACTGAGGCCGCTGCGGCCGGAGGTCACAAGGGCCTTGGCAAAACCTTCGTCGTCAATGGCGATCGCGCCGTCCGTCACGAGGACGGCCAGCGGATCATCCTCCGTCGCCTCGCTGCCCGCCAGAGCGGGCCGCTCAATGACGCGGTTTACAGTGAATGACGGCATTTGGTAAACGGTAGCGGAATTGATTTTGACCGTGTAGCTGCCCTGGAAAGCCCCGGTGAAGAAAGGAGCGAGCAATTCGATCTCGATTTCGCCGCCTCCGCCGACCAGGTTGAGGGCATAAGCGCTGGCATCAACTTCGGCCGTGCCTTTCAGCAGCAGGCCGCCGCTGGCGTCAAAATCAGCCAGGGCCTTCGCGCTGAGACCGCCGATATGCAGCCGGTCGCCTTCCTCCAGCGGCAAGCCGTTCGCGCCGAGCAGTTCGCTCGTCTCGGCATAGAATGTGCTGCCCTGCTCAATCGTGGCCTCGCTGGCTTCATAATCGGACAAATGGATGCTTTCCACCACGATGTCTTCCAGACCCTTGGCATAGATGACGAATTTGAAATCGCCGTTGGCCGTCAGGGCGTTCATGCGGGAGATGCCGTCGCGGTTCAGCGCGACTTCGATGTTCGTGTGCCCGCGGTGCGAGAAAAGGTTCTGCAGCCAGACGACAGGCTCTTTCTGTCCGGTGGTCAAATCCTCGACATAGCCGCCGTAAGCCTGTTCAAAATAATTGTTCCAGAGATCTGTGCTGCTTATGCTTGCGGGCAGCGGAGCGTAATTGACGGAAACCACGCGGTCCGCCCAGTTGCCGCCGTAAGAGGCGCTGACAAGCGGTTCGGTCGGCCAGGAGATGGCGGCGCTATTCGCTGTTTCTTCCCGCGCGCCCCAGTTGCCGTCCGTCAGGAGGTATTTGGCCTTGTAAACGGCGCCGGCCGCTTTCCAGGCGGTCACATTCTCCACCTTGCCCAGCACGGCCGCGCTTTGCTCCGTCGCTTTGCCTGCGGCGGCCAGCAAATAGGCATTGGCATAGAGGTCAAAATCCACGCCCACTTCCACGGCCTTGATGCCCGTGATTTTGTTGTTGACGTCGGTTTTGGTCATGGGGTCGGCGTAATTAAGAGCCAGGTTGCCCGTCGGCGGGAAATGCGCGCTGTCGCCGTAAGTCGCGCTGGAAACGGCGTCGACCGCCGGCCGGCTGTCGGCCTGCGCATAAGTGAGCGTGGTTCCCGCTCCGTCAGGCCCGCCGCCGGAGCGCGTGCCGGCGTTGATGAACTTCACCGGCTCGGCCGCCGTGCCGCCGGCGGCAAAAGAGGTGTCAGCCGGGCGCTCATCCGTGAGGCCGGCCGTGATGTCATGGTAGAACTCGCTGAAAGCCATCGGCGTTTCGCCGTAGGCCACTTCGCCCGCATCCGTGCCGGGCGTGGCCAGATTATACGTGTTTGTGCCGCTGCCGTCGCTGAGAACGGCTGTGGCCGCCCCGGCCGGAACTTTAATTTTGACCAGGTCTTCGTCGCCGGTCAGCACGGGGGTGGGAGTGACAGCGCTGCCGTTCAGCGTATAGCCGCCCGGAGTCGCCGGCGCGTTGAGCAGGATATAATTTGTCACGCCGGCGGCGCCGATATTCGGAACGGCGACTGCGGACGGGATGGTGACTTCGGACCGGACTTCGATATAATACTCGAACGCGTTCTGGTAACCCTCGTCGCCTGAGCAGACATAATTGGTC
>JAISQG010000173.1 GCA_031274335.1 Gracilibacteraceae bacterium | reverse complement strand
GTGATTTATTGGCCGGCCACTTGGGTCAAAACCATCCTAAAAAATGGAGACGGCGGTCCGCTAACCGTCATCTATGGCCTTCAGGGGCATTTTCGCAGGATGAGCGAAGAAACCGCAAGACTGTTTGCGGAGTGTATTGATTTGGAAATAACGGGAGGTGTTCAACCATGAGCGACGACAAAAACCGCGATGTCCTGCAACAGGATTTGAGCGAACGGGCAAAATATTCAGGGGTGTACCTGATGTGCAGTATCATTTTCACGGACTTGACCCGAATGAAATTGTTCATCACGCCAAGAACACGGCCATTTATCAGTTTGAAAACAACGCGCCCATCGACTCAGGGCATACGATTGAAGGCGTTTCGCCCGGCTCTGAATGGATGTGCCAATATGAATCGGCTCTGATTCAGCCCATGCGGGATGTGTTGGATGTTGAGGCCGGGAAGTATGCCTCCGGCAACCGGAATTAGAAATGGGAGGAATTAGAAATTGGTGCCTGGGATTATGGCGTATATGATGACGATACTGCGTATGACTATCTTCCTGACCTCAAAGAGGCAGATAACATCATTACTTTGATGGAACAATATTTTGATGATGTTATTTCGGCAGATTATATTGAATACGATAACGGTATTGCGGCTCTCGTGGCTGCTGCGGTGATCGACAGTGCTATGAACGGGACAGCGTATCGCTGTGATGGAGAAAATTTGCCCGAATGGATTGCAACGCTCAAAGGTATTGATTTTTCACCCATACTAAGCAAGGCTGCCGTTGCCATTACCGCTGTCATATCCGAAAATTCAGAACTGCAAGAGCTATGGTCTGACAACAAAGAGTTATATCCTTCTTGGCTGAAAGAGAAAGAAGATATTCGCGAAAGGTTGTCAAAACAGATGTCCTAACCCGCCACATTGACATATCGAAGCCGGGAACTGGTTGAGGAATAATTGCTGTGAGGATGAAAAGGAGCAAGGCAATTGAGCAAAACCTTACAAATTACAACCACGCTTTTGGGAGAGCTGACTGTGCCTGTCGAGGAAGGGCTGTTCGAGGACTATACGCTACCCCTCGGCGGCAAAGAGGTGACTTTCAATATGTTCATCTTTGAGAATTTTCTGAATGAGGAAACCGCGAAAATCACGGCGATGTTCATTGACAGCATTCCTTTGATGTATGACAAAGCGAGAAAGGAAATTACGGCGCGCGCTGCGGACAGCGAACTGATCGACTGCTTTTTCAGGGAAGGCGTTGCCGAAACAAATGAGGACTACTTGCTGGAGCTTTGCCAAGCGGACAGCCGGGAAGAAATCACAAAGGAGATGTTTCTCGCGGCATTGGAGCTTCGCGGGCTGCATATCTGGCAGAATAAAGACGGCGAGGTGCGCAGTGTGCTGGATTTCTCATTGGATGAAGAATACACCGATGAACTGCTGGTCATATCCTTTAATCAGGCGCTGGACGTTGTGGACATTACAAACGAGAGTTAAGATAAACCATTTCACCCGCATTAAGAAAATTTTTGCTTCAGTCATATTTCCCTTGACATTTCGGATAACGCCTGCTAAACTGTTGTAGTCTCTGTGAAGAACACGACAACCGCATAGAATTTGCCGTCTCCCCCGGGCGATTTCCGTTGAAGGCGCCTTGGGTGGAGACTTTGCGGCCCTTTGGCTGCGAAGCGGCCCAGGAATCGGAAAGGAGGTGTAAATTTGCCGACTATCAATCAACTGCTGCGCAGCGGCAGGGAGAAGGTGATTTCCAAATCGAATTCACCCGCCCTGCAATGGGGCTTCAACTCGCTGTCTCGCAAACAGTTTCCCTCCGGCGGCTCGCCGCAAAAAAGAGGTGTCTGTACGAGGGTTTATACGACGACTCCCAAGAAGCCGAACTCCGCTTTGCGCAAAGTGGCCCGCGTCCGATTAAGCAACGGGGTGGAGATTACCACATATATACCCGGCATTGGGCATAATCTGCAGGAACACAGCGTGGTTCTCGTGCGCGGGGGGCGTGTCAAGGACATTCCGGGCGTGCGCTACCATATAGTGCGCGGCGCGCTGGACACGACGGGTGTGCAGAACAGGAACCAGGCCCGATCCAAATACGGCGCCAAAAGAGCGAAGAAGAAAAAATAGAAGACGGCCATTATAGCGAAGGAGGGGATCGATTGCCTCGAAAGGGATATATCGCCAAAAGAGAAATATTGCCCGATCCGCTGTTTAAAAACAGGATTGTAACCAAATTCATCAATCAGATCATGCTCGACGGCAAAAAAGGCGTGGCGGAATCCATCTGCTACGGTGCCTTTGACCTGATCAGCCAAAAAACGGGCAAAGAACCGATTGAAGTGTTTGAGACGGCTCTGAAGAACGTCATGCCCGCGCTTGAGGTCAAAGCCCGCCGCGTCGGCGGCGCCAATTACCAGGTGCCGATTGAGGTTCGCCCGGAACGCCGGCAAACGCTGGCTTTACGCTGGATTGTCGATTTTGCCCGCAAGCGCAGCGAAAAAACCATGCGCGAGCGCATAGCCGGGGAATTGATGGATGCGGCCAACGGCACGGGCGGCTCGTTTAAGAAAAAAGAAGACACGCACAAAATGGCTGAAGCCAACAGAGCTTTCGCCCATTATCGCTGGTAAACCAGATATGAGAAAGGCAGAAATTCAGTGACCAGGCAGGTTTCATTGGAAAAAGTCCGGAATATAGGGGTCATGGCGCATATTGACGCCGGCAAGACGACGACGACGGAGAGGATCCTGTTCTATACGGGCAGGGTGCATAAACCCGGCGAAGTCCATGATGGCGTGGCCACGATGGACTGGATGGATCAGGAACGGGCGCGCGGCATCACGATCACGTCCGCAGCCACCACCTGTCAATGGCGCGGCCATTCCGTCAATATCATCGACACGCCGGGGCACGTTGACTTCACCGCCGAGGTTGTGCGCTCGCTGCGCGTGCTGGATGGCGCTGTCGCCGTATTCTGTTCCGTGGGCGGAGTCGAGCCCCAGTCGGAAACAGTTTGGCGTCAGGCTGACAAATTTGGTGTCCCCCGCATAGCGTACATCAACAAAATGGATCGCGTGGGCGCTGATTTTTTTCATGGCGTCTCCATGATAGCCGACCGCCTCGGCGCCAACCCGGTTCCCCTGCAGTTGCCGATCGGCACGGAGGAAAAATTCAAGGGCATCGTTGACCTTGTGGCGATGAAGGCGCTCGTTTACACGGACGATCTGGGGACGGCGAGCGAACTGACAGACATCCCGGCCGAACTTCTGGACCAGGCGCGGGAATACAGGGAAAAACTCGTCGAACAGGCCGTGGAAGACGATGAGGCGCTGATGGAAAAATACCTCGAGGGAGAGGAACTGACGGAAGACGAGATTCGCTCCGGCCTCCGCAAGTCCACTTTGAAGAATAAATGCATCCCGGTTCTCTGCGGCTCGTCTTTCAAAAACAAGGGCGTGCAGCC
The DNA here is from genome assembly GCA_031274335.1 of Gracilibacteraceae bacterium. GTDB lineage: Bacteria > Bacillota > Desulfitobacteriia > Desulfitobacteriales > Syntrophobotulaceae > JAIRRL01. The sequence goes on along the minus strand of JAISQG010000173.1, from coordinate 875 downwards.
GCTGCTCGACGCGGTGGTTGACTATCTGCCTTCTCCGCTCGACATTCCGTCCATGAAGGGAATCGACCCGGACGCGGACGAGGGCGTGGAAACCGTGCGCCATCCGAGCGACGAGGAACCTTTCGCGGCGCTGGCTTTCAAAATAATGGCCGACCCCTATGTGGGCAAGCTGACATTTTTCCGCGTTTACTCCGGCGTCCTTTCGGCGGGTTCATACATCTATAATTCGACGAAGGGGAGGCGGGAGCGCATCGGCCGGATATTGCGCATGCACGCGGACAAACGCGAGGACATGACGGAAATCCGGGCCGGCGACATCGGTGCGGCTGTGGGCATGAAGGAAGTCAGCACAGGCGATTCCCTCTGCGACGAGAAAAACAAAATCATACTGGAGTCCATTTCTTTTCCGGAGCCGGTCATCGATGTGGCCATTGAGCCCAAAACGAAAGCCGATCAGGAAAAGATGAGTGAGGCACTGGCCAAGCTGGCTGAGGAAGACCCGACCTTCAAAATGCACACCGCAGAAGAGACGGGCCAGACCATCATCGCCGGCATGGGCGAATTGCATCTGGAAATCATCGTGGACCGCCTGCAAAACGACTACAAAGTCGGCTGCAATGTCGGGCGGCCGCAAGTCGCTTACCGCGAAACCATACGGCGCACGGCCAAGGGCGAGGGGCGGTTTGTGCGTCAGTCCGGCGGGCGCGGGCAGTACGGGCACTGCTGGCTGGAAATAGAGCCGCTGCCGCCGGGCGGGGGGTTTGTTTTCGAGAGCAAAATCGTCGGCGGCGTCGTGCCGAGAGAGTATATCAACCCGATTGAGGCCGGCGTCAAGGAAGCCCTGCAAAACGGCGTCGTGGCGGGGTATCCCGTCG
>JAISQG010000200.1 GCA_031274335.1 Gracilibacteraceae bacterium | reverse complement strand
GGCGGATGGGCATGTACGACCGCCTTAACCGCCGGATTTTCCCTGTAAACGCGCAAGTGCAGGCCGAGCTCTGAGGAAGGAGCGCGCTCGCCGGCCAGAACTCGGCCGTTTTCATCGGTCAGCGTCAGCATATCCTCCGTCAAAAAACCTTTGCACACGCCGGCTGGAGTCGCCCAAAAAGCCGCAGCGCCGTTTTCGTCCGCCGCGCGGCAGGATATGTTGCCGTCGTAAGCCGCGATCAGGCGAAGCTCGTATAACCGCCGCCCTATCGCGACCATAGCCTCTTTGATTACATTGTTTTCCACTTGATTCTCCTTTGAAAATCTTTTTGCGGCCGGGGGTCTTCTTTTTCATTTTATTTCTCCAAACAAAAACGTATCCCTTTTCCCATTGCCTCATCAAAGGAAAAAACGCACAACGATTGATTTCGGTTTTGATATATGGTAATATTAAGAACATACTGGTCTGACCAGCAGACAAAGAACCAAATACTTAATTCCGGAAGGAGGAACTCATGCGAATTGTTGTTTGTGTCAAGCAGGTGCCCGACACAACCGAGGTCAAAATCGATCCGGTCAAAAACACTTTGATCCGGGACGGCGTGCCGAGCATAGTAAATCCGTTTGACGAATGCGCCGTAGAGGCGGCCCTGCGCCTGCGGGAACAATACGGCGGCCATGTGACCGTGCTGACGATGGGGCCGCCGCAGGCGGAGACGGCGCTGCGCAAATGTCTGGCTATGGGGGCGGATGAAGCCATCCTCATCAGTGACCGGGCTTTTGCCGGCGCGGACACGCTGGCTACGTCCTACACCTTGGCCAGGGCTATCACCAAAATCGGGGCGGTGGACATAATTTTATGCGGCAAAATGGCCATAGACGGCGACACAGCCCAGGTCGGGCCGGGAATCGCCGAGCATCTCGGGTTGCCCCAAACGACTTATGTACAGAAAATACGTGAGGTCTATGACGATCACATAGTCGTCGAACGCGCCTGCGAAGGCGGGTATGAAATAATCCGCACGGAGCTGCCGGCCCTGCTGGCCGTGGACAAGGCCATAGGTGAGCCGCGCTACCCGAGCGTCAAAGGCTCCGTGCGGGCTTTGGCCATGCCCGTCAGGACCTGGACAGCCGCCGACGTCGGCGCGGAAACGGAGAAAACCGGGCTCAACGGGTCGCCCACGCAAGTGATGCAGATTTTCACGCCGGAAGTGGCCCTGCAAAGCGAAATGCTGACAGCGGCCAGCGACGACGCCCTGTGTGATCTGCTGCTGGAAAAATTGATCGCGGCAAAAGCCGTCTGAGGGAAAACGATGAGCATTAAAATTTTAACGGACCTTTGCACCGGATGCGGAGCCTGCGTTGATCGTTGCCCGTTCGGGGCGGTGGATTTGACGGGGGGCGTGGCCGTCCTCAATGACAATTGCACCAGCTGCGGCGCCTGTGTCCGCGCCTGCCCGGAAAAGGCGATCGAACAGACGAAAAAGGCGAAAAAGAAGCCGGCGGCTGTCGGCAAAGGCGTCTGGGTTTTCATCGAGCAGAGGGATGGCGCCATCGATCCGGTGGCCTTGGAGCTTCTGAGCGAAGGCCGCAAGCTGGCCGATGACCTGGGTTCCGAGTTGGCGGGCGTTTTGCTGGGCGACGGCGTGGAAAGCCTTTGCACAGCCTGTTTCGCTTATGGCGCCGATAAAGTCTATCTGATGGAAGGCCCCGTTTTCCGGTATTACCGCACCGACCCCTATACGGACGCCGTTACGGCGATAATAAAAGAATACCAGCCGGAAATCCTGCTTTTCGGCGCCACGAACAACGGGCGCGACTTTGCGGCCCGCGTCGCCGTGCGGATCGTAACCGGGCTGACGGCCGATTGCACGAAACTGGACATCGACCCGGAAACGAAATTGTTGCGCCAGACGCGCCCAGCTTTTGGCGGCAACGTCATGGCGACAATCCTTTGCCCGCGCCACCGGCCCCAGATGGCGACCGTGCGCCCTAAGGTCATGAAAATGGCCGAGCCGGATTACACGCGCTCCGGGGAAATCATCCGCTGCGCCGGCGAAATCCGCGAGGAGGACGTGACGACGCGCATCATGGATATTGTGCGGAGCGTTGGGCACAGCGTGAATCTGCAGGACGCGGAAATCATCGTCTCCGGCGGCCGCGGTATCGGCGGGCCGGAAAATTACCGCCTGATAGAGGATTTGGCCGGAGCGTTGGGCGGAGTGGCCGGAGCGTCCCGTGCCGCCGTGGATGCCGGCTGGGTGCCGCAGTACCGCCAGGTCGGGCAAACGGGGAAAACCGTGGCGCCCAAGCTCTACATCGCCTGCGGCATATCGGGCGCGATTCAGCATTTGGCCGGCATGAACACTTCGGAAATCATCGTAGCCGTGAACAATGACCCGGAAGCCCCTATTTTCAGCATCGCGACTTACGGCCTTGTCGGCGACCTGTTTACTGTTTTGCCTCTGCTCACAGCCAAAATCAAAGCTTATAAAGAAGCGTCTGCCGACGCGCGAAAGGAGGCGGTCTGAATGCAAGCCGCTGTTTTTCTTGTCCTGCTTCTGGCGGCGCTGACCGCTTTCGTTTTAGCGCTGACCAAAAAAATCAGTTATCTGACGGCCGTCGCGCCGGAAAACCGCTTTGACCAGCCGCTCCGCCGTCTGGGGCACTTTGTCCGGACAGTGCTTTTTCAGAGCAAAATGGCAAAAGAATGGTATGGCATCATTCATATTTTCATCTTCTGGGGCTTTATTTTTATCGTCCTGGCGGAAATTCCGTTCATCATCGAAGGGCTTTTCCCTGCCGTGCAAGTGCCGTTCCTGGGAACGAACCCTTATTTTTACCTCGTGAAAGACATTTTGTCACTGCTCGTCGTACTCGGGCTCCTGATCGGGATTGCCCGGCGCTGGATCGTGCGGCCCAAACGCCTGTACCGCTCGCCGGAAGCGGCCATCATCGTCGCTCTGATCCTGGCCGTCATCATCACCGACTGGCTGACGGGCGGCGCCAAATGTGCTTTGACCGGTTCGATTGGCGAAGCGGCGCCGGCTTACCGCCTGGCCTTTTGCTACCAGGGTTTTGCTGACATTTTTTACCAAAATAACGGGCCGGAGACGCTGGCTGCCCTGATGAACGTCATGTGGTGGATTCACGTCCTCATTATTCTCGGTTTTTTGGTCTACATCCCGAATTCCAAACACATGCATCTTTTAGCCGCGCCGTTCAACGGCTATTTTGCCAGCCTCCTGCCGCTGGGCCGCCAGACGGCGGAGCTGGATCCGCTGGCCGATGCGTATAAGGACGCGAAGAAGGAATACGGCGTGGGGCGGATAGAAAATTTCACCTGGAAACAATTGCTGGATTGCTTCGCCTGCGGGGAGTGCGGGCGCTGCATGGCGAACTGCCCGGCCAACCTTGCCGGCAAAAACCTGAATCCCAAGCATTTCCTCAGCCATACGCTGAAAGACCACCTTCTGGCCAAAGGAGAGCAAATGCGGCGGTTCGGCCTGCAAACGACGGAGGGCCTGAGCGCGGAGGAATTGGACAAGCTGGCCGGTACGGATTTGGAAGCGGCTGTGCTGAAGGAAAGACTCGTGGGAGACGTGTTCCGGCGCGAGGATTTATGGGCCTGCACGACTTGCGCTTCCTGCCAGTCCATTTGCCCGGTTTCGAACGAGCATGTGCAGAAAATCATCGACATGCGGCGTTTCGAGGTGATGAACGAAGATGATTACGCGCCGGAGCTGCGGCTGGCTTTTCGCAACGTGGAAAGCAAATTCAACCCGTGGGGCGTCAGCTGGAGCGAGCGGGCCGCCTGGGCGAAGGACGTCGGGGCGCCGATCCGGAAGGAGCGGGGCGAGGCGGCGCCGGAGTATCTGCTGTGGGCCGGCTGCGCCGGGTCTTTTGACAACCGGGCCAAAAAAACTTCCATAGCGGTGGCCAAAATCCTGCGGGCGGCCGGCATCGATTTCGCCATACTGGGGCGTGAGGAAAAATGCTGCGGGGATTTCGCCCGCCGGGCCGGCAACGAGTATCTTTTCCGCCTGCTGGCCGCGGAAAACGTCAAAATCCTGAACGGGTACGGGGTGAAAAAAATCATCACCGCCTGCCCGCATTGCCTGCAAACCTTGCAAAACGAGTATCCCGCTTTTGGCGGCAATTTCGAGGTAACGCATCACACGCGGTTTATCCTGGAGCTTATCCGCTCCGGGCGGCTGTCCCTGCGCGGAGAAGGCGGCCCGGCCCGCCGCGCTGTTTACCATGACTCGTGCTATCTGGGGCGCTATCAGGGCGAGTACGAGGCTCCGCGCGCTTTGCTGGCACAAATTCCCAATCTGACGCTGGCGGAAATGGAGCGTTGCCGCGACAAGAGTTTTTGCTGCGGGGCCGGCGGGGCGCGCATGTGGATGGAGGAAAGCGTGGGGATGCGGCTCAGCAATTTGCGGGTGGAGCAGGCGCTGGCCCAAAGCCCGGAGATAATATGCGCTAACTGCCCTTACTGCATCACGATGCTGGAGGACGGCGTCAAAGACAAGGACGGCGCGAACGTGCCTGTTTTCGACCCGGCGGAGCTGATAGCGGAGCTGCTATGATCCCGCGCAAACAGTTCAGCAGAGCGGGCTGATCCGGAATGGCGGCCGGTATTCTTGTTTTTCAGGGCTTGGTGTGGTATACTTAGCTTCGCTGAACGGCCTCATCCGCTAATTCAAGGAGGATGCTTCCCAAATGAAAAAACCAATCGCATTGTTGATTTTTCTCTCGCTTGCTCTGCTTTGCGCGGCCTGCAGCCAGGCACCCACCGCTCCGCCGACTGAACAGCAGCCGCCCGCGGAGCAGACCGCTCCGCCCGCCGATATCAGGATCGGCGCCCTGAAAGGCCCGACGGCTATGGGCATGGTCAAAATGATGGAGGATAATGACGATGGTCTCTTGACGGACAATAATTACAGTTTCACCGTCGCCGCCGCCATTGACGAAGTGACCCCAGCCATTGCGCAAGGCGAATTGGATATCGCCGCCGTGCCGGCCAATTTGTCATCCGTGCTGTATAACAACGATAGCGTCGATGTTCAGGTGCTTGCGATCAATACGCTGGGTGTCCTGTATATAGTCGGCAGCGACGATTCGGTCCAAAATATATCAGATCTGGAAGGTAAAACTATTTATGCCAGCGGAAAGGGAGCCACGCCGGAGTACGCGCTGCAATATATACTTGCAGGCAACGGACTGAGCGGCAAAGTAACTCTGGAATGGCTGCCGGAACACGCCGCCTGCGTGGCCGCCCTGCTCAATGATCCCGACGGCATCGCCATGCTGCCGCAGCCTTTTGTCACCACCGCTCAGGCGCAAAATGAAAATTTGCGCACAGTGCTGGATTTGACGGCCGAATGGGATGCTTTGCAGAAAGACGGAGCGCCCGGCGCTCTGATTACGGGCGTGATTGTGGCCCGCGCGGAATTCGTGCGGGATAATCCGGAAGCCGTAAACGCTTTCCTCGATCATTACCGGGATTCGGTGGCGTTTGCGAACAGCGGAGTTCCCGCCGCTGCCGCCTTGATGGAGAAATATGACATCGTGCCGGCGGCCGTGGCGGAAAAAGCCCTGCCTTTTTGCAATATCGTATTTATTGACGGCGCCGAAATGAAGGAAAAATTGTCCGGCTATCTCGCGGCGCTGATGGAACAAAATCCCCAGGCTGTTGGCGGCGTGCTGCCGGCCGATGATTTCTACTAC
>JAISQG010000144.1 GCA_031274335.1 Gracilibacteraceae bacterium | reverse complement strand
GGCCGCGGCGGCGGCCCGGCAGAAGCCCAACATGTCTGTTTCCGGCGGCAGGGTGCACCATATGAACAGCCCGCCCTCCGGCCTTGTCCAGGTCACGGCGGCGGGAAAATCCGCGGCCAGGTTATCCAGCATCAGCGCGGCTTTGCGGCGGTAGATCGCCCGCAGACGGGCAAAATGCTCCTCCAGGTCGGCGCGCGCCAGAAAACGCTCGCAAATGATCTGAGCCAGGGCGCTCGTGTGCACGTCGGCCGCCTGCTTGGCCACGGTGATTTTGGCGGCGACAGGCGCCGGCAGGCAAACAAAGCCGACGCGCAGGCCGGGGGCGATTGTTTTGGAAAAACTGCCGGCATAAATGACCACGCCGTCTTCATCGAGTGATTTGAGGCTGGGCAGGTCCGTGCCGGCAAAACGCAGATCGCCGTAAGGATTATCCTCCAGAATAAGTATGCCGCGGCTTTTGGCCAAATCGTATATGGCCCGGCGTTTGGCGAGGCTGGTGCAAAGGCCGGTCGGATTGTTGAAATTGACGATGAGGTAAAGAAACCGGACGTTTTTTTCCGCGCGCAGGGCGGCGTCCAGGCTCTCCAGGCTCAATCCGTCGTCTTCCGTTTCTATGCCTTGCAAGCGGACATTGTAGGAGCGGAAGGTGTTCAGCGCGCCGATAAAGCTGGGATTTTCGCACAGCACCACGTCTCCTTCGTTGCACAGCACCTTCGTGGTCAGGTCGATGCCCTGCTGCGCCCCCGAGGTGATAATGACGCGGTCAAAATCGCGCCCGATGCCCTGGCGCCGCAGCAGCGCGGACACAGCGAGGCGCAGAGGCTCGTAACCTTCACTGATCCCGTATTGAAGAGCGGCGGTCGAATCCCGGCTCAGGATTTCCGCCGTGATTTCCGCGATTTCTGCGCGGGGAAAGGCCTCCGGCGCCGGATTGCCGGCCGCCAGCGATATAACGCCCGGATCGGAGGCCGCTTTCAGGATTTCCCGGATAGCCGAAGGCTGGAGCGACGATATTCTGTCACTGAAAAAATAATCCATTTCGCTGTATTCCTCCCATACCACGTCTTTTTATAGCGGCATTATCAGCACTTCATGTCCAGAAATTATACACCTGATCACGTCAAAATGCAACCGCGGTCACGTTCTTCGGGTGCAGATAAAAAAAGGAAGATATATCCGATATATCCGTATTCGGTTGCGTAAATGCTTGACAAATAATTTAATACCGTTATAATGGTACAAAGAGTTCCTCGATAGCTCAATGGTAGAGCAACCGGCTGTTAACCGGTAGGTTGCAGGTTCGAGTCCTGCTCGGGGAGCCATACAAGACCACAATCACGACGCACACAGTGCGTCGTGCTGTTAGCGCAATAAGCGAAGCGTTTGCGCCGGTCGCAGTTGTGCCGATCCCTGTTTTATATCTAAAATGGACAAATCGGCCATAAATATTTTACCGGATAAATTTTTGAACCATGACCTGTATTTTCCGGCGTTATTGTGCTAGAATAGAGACAGCTTAACTGTTGTCAGACGGTTAAGGGAAAGGAGAACGGTTATGCGTATTATGAAAGTAAACGATAACACGGTTCGTATTTTCATCTCCTTTACTGAACTTGCCGACATGAACCTCTCTTTGGCTGATTTTTTTCAGAGGACGACGCGTTCAGAGCAATTTTTTTGGGATTTGATCGCCAAAGCCAGAGAAGAAGTGGATTTTCATCTTGATCAGCCGTTTTGGATTCAGGCTATGGTCGCGTCTGATGATGAATTCGTGGTGACAGTCGTGAAGCAGGAGGAGCAAAGTGAATCGGAATTTGGGCAAATGCTGCAGCAAACGATCAATGATCGGCGGGCAGCCTTGCGACAATCCGTCAAAAACGCTCCCCACGATGAATGGGTGTACGCTTTCGAGGATCTGGAGGATGCGGTGGACGCGGCTGCAGCCATGCCGTTAATCCCCGATGCCGTCAGCGTCTTGTACAACTACGAGGGCGATTATTACCTCGCTGTCAGCAAGGTGACTCCGCCGCGAAAAAGGAAAAACGTGGAAACTATTTTGGACGAATACGGCGAGGCCATGTTTTTTGCGGAAGGATTTTTGCGCGAACACGCTGAAACTGTCATCGCTGATCAGGCTGTCTCAAAGCTCAGGATGCTGCGAGACGCCACATAAGGAAAAAACGAGCGGGGATGCGGCCTGCAGAAAAGCATCCCTGTTTTGACGCGAAGATGAGCCCATACTGGAGCGTGGATTTTTGCGAAAAAAAAGGAAGAAAAAAAAGCATAACGTCGGCGGCTGGCTGCTTCTCGTGGCTATTTGCCTGACGGGTGTTTTGATCGGCACGGCGGCATTCGGCTTTGTCTGGCTGCGTGAGGCGGGAGGTATATGGGCGGACAGGCCTAACTCCATGCTCCAGCCGGCCGTGGCCGCCGAAAAGCTGGAAAAAAGAATCAGCGTTCTCCTGATTGGGGCGGACAAACGGCCGGGAGAAACGTATTACAATACTGACACCCTGATTTTAGCGACGGTTGATCCGAACACGCAGGTGGTGTCGATGCTGTCGATATTGCGGGACACACGTGTGCGCAAAAACGGCGAAGACGTCAAAATAAACTCCATCGTCATGCGCTGGGGCGTGCAAAGCCTTCTGGAGGAAGTGGAAAACCTCACCGGGCTCCGGCCGGACGGCTACATCATGACGAATTTTGAAGGATTCAAGGATGTGGTCGATACGCTGGAAGGCATTGAAGTCGACGTGGACAGGGACATGTATTTTGAGACCGGGGACGAGGGAGAGGACGGAGTCATCGATCTGAAAGCGGGCTGGCAAACGTTGAACGGTTCTCAGGCCTTGCAATTCGCGCGTTTTCGCAATGACGCGCTCGCGGACGTTTCCCGCTCCGCCCGCCAGCAGACGGTGCTGAAGGCCATCGCGCGCAAATGCCTCGACCCTTCGGTCATTCCGAAATTGCCGGCGCTGACGCCTCAATTGCTGAACGCCGTGGAATCGAATATCGGCGTCCCAGATCTGATGCGGCTGGCCAAGGCGGGCATCGGGCTTGATCATATTGAAATTGTTTCGCAGACGATTCCGGGGAATTTTCTGGAGCTTGACGGCGTAAGTTTTTGGGAAGTGGACCAAACAGCGGCTCGCCGCGCGGGAGAAAATCTGCTGCTCGGCATAGTTTCCGACCGGGTTTTTGACGGGGCGGTGCTCAGCCGCCTGGACGCGGAAACGAGGGCGCGCGTCACCGGTGAACAAGGCCGCGGCGCGGAGGAAACCCCGGCGGAGGAAACCCCGGCGGAGGAAACCCCGGCAGAGGAAACCCCGGCGGAGGAAACTCCGGCGGAGGAAACCCCGGCGCAGGAGACCCCGGCGCAGGAAACCCCGGCGGAGGAAACTCCGGCCGCGCCGCCGAGTGAGCCGGCTGATACGGGAGCGGGCGAAGGCGGTTACACGGAAGAAGAACTGGAATATATGCGGGATTGGCCGGAATATGCCGAAGGCGGCGGTTGAACGAGACTTCGTCAAAGGGAGATTCAGACTGCGGCCGGAGCCGGCGAAAGAGGGTGAGCTTTTTGGCACGCCTCAGGACGATAAAAAGAAAAAAGGACTGGCTGACGAAGTTGCTGATTGTCGCGCTGGCGCTGCTGGGCCTGTTAGTGGCGGGCGCCGGCGCGTTTGCGCTGTATATTTTTCTCGACACGCCCAAACCGTCAGCCCCGCTGGCCGCGCAGCCGGACGCGCAAGCTCCGTCTCCGGAAGAGGAGGTCACATTGGACAAAAGAGTCAGCGTTTTGCTGATCGGGACGGATAAGCGTCCGGGGGAATCGTTTTTCAATTCCGATGTCCTGATTGTCGCGAGCGTTGACCCGGAGACCCGGGTTGTTTCACTGCTGTCGGTGCCGCGGGATACGCGGATAAAGTATAACGGCTCGCATATCAAGATAAACTCGCTGCCCATGTACAGCAACATACAGGCCTTGGTGAATGAAGTGGCCGATTTGACCGGCATTCCGCTGGACGGATATTTGCTGACAAATTTTGCGGGCTTTAAGGAAATCATTGATATTCTGGGCGGCGTGGATATTTATGTCGAACAGGATATGTACAAGCTCACGGGCGACAAAGAGGACGGCGTTATCAATCTGCGGCAGGGCGAGCAGCATTTGGACGGGTCCCAGGCGTTGCAGTACGCGCGGTTCCGCGACACGGCTTCGGCGGATATCGGGCGGACGGCCCGGCAGCAGAAAATGCTGAAAGCGGTGGCGGCTAAGGCGATGCGGAGCGATACCATCACAAAAATACCGCAATTGCTCCCGCAGATTCTCCAGGCGGTGGAGACGGATCTGTCCTTCGCGGATTTGATGAAGCTGGCCCGAGTGGCCGCGCATTTCGGCGATGCTTCCATTGTCAACCAGACCATGCCGGGATGGCCGATCATGCTGAACAACCTCAGTTATTGGGAGGTCAACCGCCGGGAGGCGCGCCTGATGGGACAGAATGTCCTGCTGGGCATTACCACGGACAGGACATCTGATTACAGCGCCATGTCCGATATGGATCCGGAAGTGCGCTATTTGCTGGAACAGGAGGCCATAGCGGCAGCGCAGGCGCGAGAAGAAGCGGAAGCGCTGGCAGAGGCGGAGGCTGAAGCCGGGGACGGCCTTGAGGAGGAAAACGGCACGGAGACCGGCCTGGAGACTGGACTGGAGACGGAAACCGACCCGGAAGACGCAATCCCTGAGGAAGCTCTCGATGAGGCGGAGGGAGCGGCACAGGAAAACGCAGCGGAAACGGAAACGGCGGAAGTCTCCGGAGAAAGCGCTGATTAACGAGGTCTAGTTCAATTTAGGAACTGTAAAATAATCAGTTGCAGACAGTCCCTTAAACAGTGAGGAGCGCGAGCGGCAATGGCGGTTCAAATTATCACGGACAGCACCAGTGAATTGACGGGAGCTTTGGCTGAGGCGTGGAACATACAGGTATTGCCTTTACAGGTATTTTTTGGTGCAGATTCTTATTTAGACGGCTTGGAACTGACCGGAGAGGAGTTTTTTCGAAAAATGGCGGAAAGCCCCGCTTTGCCGACGACATCCCAGGTGACGCCGGCACGGTTCGCGGAGGTTTTTCGCGCCCACCGCAGCGCGGGGCGGGAAATAGTCGGCATTTTTATATCGTCCAAGCTCAGCGGAACATATAATTCGGCGCTGATCGCCCAGGAAATCACAGGCGCGGACGGCATCTATCTCATCGATTCCAAAACGGCGACTTTCGCGCTCGGCGCCATCGTGATTGAGGCCGCCCGCCTGGCTCAGGCCGGGCATACGGGCGCGGAAATAGCGGCCTGGGTGCGGAAAGCCGCGGCGGAGCATATTATGTACGGCGTCATCGACAGCCTGGAACATCTGAGGCGCGGCGGGCGCTTGTCTCTGGCCTCGGCCGTCGTGGGCAATATACTCGGCGTCAAGCCCGTGATCACGATGCGTGACGGTGAGGTGGTCATGCTGGCCAAGGCGCGCGGCCGCAAAAAAGCCTTGCAGTGGATGCTGGAGGACGCGGCGGCCAAGGGGATGATCATAGGGGGCAAAACGGTGTATCTCGCTTACAGCCTGGATAAATCCGCTTTGACGCTTGTGAAGGAAATGATTTTGCGGGAGGGCGAGGCGCGCGAGTTTCTCGAGATGGAAATCGGCGCCGTCGTCGGGACGCACATCGGCCCCGGCGCGCTCGGTTTTTGCGTGGTGGAATGACGATGGCCGCCGGAGCGGAAAAAGGCGGATTGCTGCCTGTGACGGGAGTTTTGATGGCCGGGGGGCGCAGCCGGCGCATGGGACAGGCGAAAGCGTTTTTGCCCGGCCGGGAAAAAACGCTGATTGAGGACACGCTGGAGGTTATGGCCGGGCTTTTCCCGGAAATACTGATCAGCGGGAGCGATCCGCGCCTCAGCACCTTCGGGTACAGGGCGCTGGCCGACGAAATGCCGGGTCGGGGGCCTTTGGGCGGCCTGTGTACGGTGCTGCGGGCCGCGGCGCATGAATATGTTTTTTTGGCGGCCTGCGACCTGCCTTTTTTCTGCGCCGAAGCCGTGCGGGAGCTCTGGCGCCGGGGGCGGGAGGAAGGCCCGGCCGGGGCGCTCATCCCCATGGCCGGCGGGCGCCTGCATCCGTTGCATGCGTTTTACAGCCGGGAAATTTTGCCGCTCCTGACCTTCAATCTGGAGCGCGGCAATCTGAAAATCAACCGCATTTTTGCCGATGCTCCCGGCATGCTCCGCGTGACACCGTTTACCGGGGAATTTGCGGATTTCATCGCCACGAACGTGAACACTCCGGAGGAATACGCGGAAATTTGCGCTTTGCCTGCTCACAACAAATGAGGGACACTGAATACATCGCGAAACTATTTGGACTGCTCCCCCGGAGGCTAACATTATGGATCAGTTTGAGGAAATTCTGGGTGCAAGTGAGGACAAATGGGAAAGCCTGATGCAAAAAGGGCATCCCAGATCCTTTAAAGCCGGCGAGATCATATTTGTGCAGGGGCAGGACGGCAAATTCTTGTACTGTATCAATTTTGGCATTGTGAAAAACGTGATATTTATGTCTAACGGCAAAGAAAAGATCATTCACTTTTTGGTGGCTCCGGCCATCACCGGGCAAAGCGGGATCTTTGACAATAAAGGCAATATTTGCTCAGCGGTAGCGGTCACCGATGCTGATTGTGTGGTCATCCCCAGGGAAGAGTTTAAGAGGTTCCTTTTTAAAAACCCTCAAGTCATGTATAAGATCTGCATGGATCTGGTACAGAAAGCCCGCTGTACCCAGACTCAGTCAGAAGGCATTTATAATTCCGTTCCCCATAATTTAGCCCGATTCCTTCTCGATGTTTGTAATTACGGCATAATCAGCGAGCATCACAAACCACCGGTGGCTTACAAGCATGAGAATATTGCCAACTTGCTGGGTACAACCAGACAGCGGGTGACTCAGTATCTGAACGAATTTCAGAAGCAGGGTCTGATCGACAATTCTAAAGGAATTATTAAGATCTTAGATGTGGAGGGCTTGTCCAATTATCTCAACAGTTGATGCGGTGCTTTCCAAGTAATAAACTATTTAATTATTTTAGAATTGTCCTGCAAAGGACTTTTTTTGTCGTCCTCTTGGCGCATAATCAGATTATTCCGATGGTTAACAAACGTCGATCAATCAGGCTAGTCATAGAAGCAGAGATCGGGAAGGGGGAAAGCTGGCGTTTGTTGGCCTGGCAAGAAAATTTGGATTAGGAGTTTTGCCGAAATGTATGAAATCATTGATGTCAACAACAGTTTGAATCTGCGTACTCAGGTTTACGACAAGGAGTCCAGGCTCAGAACGGCACCTGGCTATGATGGAGATCCAGTAGACAATGGCCACAACACTCATTGGGTGTGGAGAACTGACAAACTTGGGTTAATCATGGCATCCCAAGCCGCAGGAATGAAGACGTCACCCAAAGGTGGTTTTGTGCTGCACAATAATGCCGTGGAGATGGAGTACCTGATCGAGGGAGAATGTGATCTCAGCTATCCCGGTGATCGCCATGTTCTGTTCCGGGTCGGCGACTGCCTTTGCCATCAGCCAGGACAACCTCACTGCATGAAAGCGATTACGCCTCATCGTCTGTATATCGCGGTCATGCTCAGTTGCGCTCCGGGAGCATGTGATCGGACAGAGTATCGGGGTGAGTCCAACATTAAGACCGTTGATTCCTGGCAGGTCAAGACTTGTTCTGAGGTTAAGGCGGAATTGAGCGATGAAGGCAAGGTGGAAACACGCAACATCTACGAAAACAACGAACACCCTATATCCCACCGGGTAATCACGTTGAAACCAGGCGGATCCTATCCCGCTCAGGGATTCAATGCCTGCAACGTCGATGAATACTACTATGTCGTCAGCGGGCAGGGAGTAGCTCGCTATCCTGAGAAAGCCTACGGCCTTTACCATCAGATAACTTTGTACAATTACCAGGGACAACCTTTCAAGTATGTCAACACTGGCAAGGAAGATTTGGTCATTTTGAGTGTTTCGGCAGTTACTAAATTTGCGGATCTCAAGTATGACATCGTGGAAAATCCGCTTGTCTCCTACGAGCTCCCGGCCATTCCCGCCAAAAACTGAAGAACGAGTCTAGTAGTTGTAAATTATATACTACTAATGTGATTTAAGTAAGGGGGAAACACGGTGAAAAAAAAGCAACTGGTTCTCGCCTGTATTCTGATCTTTGCCGTCCTGTTTGCTGGCTGTTCCGCCGGAACCCAAACTGCCCCGACGGTTCCCGCGACCCCAAGCGCACCCGCATCAGGCAACTCTAGCTCGAACCCGGCTTCTTCTGACGCGACTGCCTTGGCTAACGCTGTCGCGGACATGAAACAACTGGATCTGAACATGGCGACCTGCTTGAACTCCAATCACAGCGGTCTGATCATGATGAAGAACTGGGCACAGCGCATCGAAGAGGCTACAGAGGGCAAGATCAAGATCACCTTCTACAATGACCAATCCTTAGTACCGAATTCCGAACTGGTTGACGCCTTGGTCAACGGCGTCTGCGACATTATTGAGGTTGATCCTTCCTATTGCTCTTCCTGGTTCACCTACAGCATGGCCTACTTCCTGCCCGGCCAGCCTTATGCCAACAATATGGCAGCGACCGGTGCCGCTCTTGATTTGTTCACTTCACCCGACTGGGATTTAAAAGAATTTAACTCGATTAAGATTGTCGCCGCCTACAACATGTCTCTGGGCGGTATCGGCTGGAGCCTGGACAAAGCACCCCAGAAACTGGAGGACTTGAAAGGACTGCAAATACGCGCAACAGGTTATGGCCTGGATGGCGTCACGGCTCTAGGCGCGGTGCCGGTCGGCATGAGCATGGGCGATGTTTATGAGGCTTTTGTTAAGAATACCATACAGGGCGGTGCCATTACGCTGGAAACCATGGTTAACTTTAATTTTGCTGAGTGCGTGCAATCATACACAGTTAAACCACTGGCAGCCACTCCGCATATCATTGCTTTCAATAATGACGTCTGGGATTCTATCCCAGCAGAGGTGCAGCAGATAGTCCTTGATCTAGGGCGCGAGGAATCTCTTACAATTCCTGGGATTTGGTACGATTCTGACTTGGCAGGGTACAACGCCTGTAAAGAAAAAGGCGTCGATGTCTACTATTTAAGCGCAGAAGACGAAACCGCTTGGACAGAGGCGATGGCTGTTTGCAAGCAAAACTGGATCCAAAAAATGGCTGCCGACGGATATCCTGATGGCGAGAAATTCCTTGCTTGGCTTGATGATGTCATCGCTGCCAACAATGCCAAATACCCGACAAGTGAGTACGATAGTTTCGATTTCATAGAATAAAAAATAGGCGCGGCAATTTATTGCGGCGAAGCAGTAACCTTCTTGCACGTCTGTTTCGCCGCCATTCTGTTTGAATTGAACAGCTCTTTGTAACATCATCGAGGGAGGATTGATGGAATTGTGAAAGCTATTACCGAACTCAGGAACGCTGTCCGCAAATTGAATGATTGGTTATACTATTTCAGTTGTCTTGCTTTTGTCATTATTTTGCTCTATGTTGTGTGCCACATCTTAGGGCGCTTGATCTTCAATGCGCCTGCCAAAGGCATCACAGACATTGTCGGTCTATTTAGCGCCGTCTCTTTCGGCTTCTGTGTTTCCTGGGTCGAAAAAGAAGGCGGACATATACGGGTGGATTTTATCGCCGAACTCTTTCCTGGCAAGACGCAAAGAATCATCATGGCGGCGATGGAATGTCTCGGCATCCTCGTAGTGGGGATCATCGCTTGGCGTTTTTGTATATATGCCATGGGTACATTTAGTAACGGAAATACCACATCTACTGTGTATTGGAAGTATTGGCCATTCGCCTTTTGCGTTTTTATAGGCTTTGTCATGTATTTTATCACGGCGTTAGTCAACTTCATCTATAAAATAGCTTGCTGGCAGCAAGGCATAACTCCTGAAGAACAGAAGGAGGTGCCGCTAGTATGACCGCAGTCACCATCGGCGTTTTGGGCATAATCCTTTTTCTGGTAATAATCATACTCGGTATGCCTATCGCCTTGGGGATGTCTTTGGTCGGCATTTTTGGTTATGCTAGTCTTACTAGCTTCAAAGCCGCCTTTTCCATGATCGGAATGGATCTTTTTGCCAGCGTCAATTCTTATAGCTTGAGTGTCATTGGTATGTACACTCTGATGGGTTATTTCGCGCTTCACTCAGGCATCGGCGCCGGTTTGTTTGACTTTGCCTACAAAATGATAGGACATTGGCCGGGCGGGCTAGCTATGGCATCGGAGTTCTCCTGCGCTGCCTTCGGAGCAGTTTGTGGCTCTGGTCCTGCGACCACTTCCACTATCGCGTCCATTGCCTGCCCGGAGATGAAAAGAAAGGGCTACAAACCGGAGTTGTATACTGGCAGTGTTGCTGCTGGAGGCGGGCTGGGACTCTTAATTCCGCCCAGCATTACGGCTATTATTTACGGCACGATGACAGGAACCTCTATTGGCAAACTCTTTATCGCTGGGGTAGGTGCCGGTCTTTTATTATGCGGTTGCTTTTGTCTGCTCATTTTTATTCTCGTCAAAAGAGATCCTGAATTAGCCCCTCAAGGGCCAAGGTTCTCCATGAGTGAGCGGGTTAAAACCTTAGGCGGAGGACTTTTGGAAGTCCTCATAATCTTCTTTGCTTCTATTGCCGGTCTGACAACAGGTCTGTTTACTCCTACTGAAAGCGGCGCCGCCGGTGCCTTTATGGTTTTGGCTGTCGTTTTAATCCGGCGCAAGCTGACCTGGCGTGGATTTCTAAGCTCCCTCTATGATACGGCGCGGACAATAGGAATGGTACTGCTTCTGGTGGCATGCGCCACAACCTTTGGCCGTTTTATCGCCTTGGCGCAAATCCCGGCAGCTGTGGTGAACTTTTGTGACGGATTTAGCGATAATGGTTATGTGATATTGTTGATTGTCGGCATAGTCTACCTGATTGCTGGCTGCTTTATCGACTCGCTGCCGATGCTCATGATTACGATTCCCATCTTTTATCCTGTTATCGTCACTGCTTACGGTTTTGATGCTGTCTGGTTCGGGATATTTTGTACCATGGTCTGCTTGATGGGCATGATCACACCGCCGGTAGGCATTGATGCTTATGTTTGTAAGGCTGTCAATCCTGATGTTCCATTGACCACAGTTTTTAAATTGATCTGGTGGTTCGTCTTGACGATCATGATTTGCATTATTGCAGTTACTGTTTTCCCGCAGATTATATTATTTTTGCCAAATTTGATGGGTTAGGAGCTGTCAAGAAACGGAAGTTGTGATGCAGGTTGGCTCAAAATTGACGGAGTAAATATCGTCAATACCTCGTTGATTACTTCCCATTCGCCGTCGGCGGTCTGCGTGAGTACGATTATTCGCGGCGGCTTTTCTGTTCTTGCCAATCGTGATAAAGCGCACGGTAATAAATCGTGTCGCCGTCGGAAAACGTCAGTTTGAGCTGTGCGCCGGTGCCGCCGATATTCGAGAGCGGGACGCTGTACCTCGCCCC
>JAISQG010000192.1 GCA_031274335.1 Gracilibacteraceae bacterium | reverse complement strand
CTGGCTTTCATCGATAAAATTATCCGGCGGGATGATCCCTTTGTACAGCAACGCGATTTTTTTGTACGAAGGAGCGGCCGCCAGCTCTTTCGTATCCTCGGTCACATATGCCAGTGCAGCGGCGGCGGCTTCCCGGCGGCCCAGGCGCATGTTCAGCAGCCACAGCCAGACGGCCGCAGGCGGCAGGAGGCTTTCATCGCCGCGAAGCACCACCGCGAGGCATTGTTCCATGGAGGCGGCCGCTTTGGGATAATCGCCGTTTAAGGCATGGGCGACGCCTTGGTAATACCAATTGTCAAAACTTTCCGGCTGCAAACGGGCGGCGGCGGCTAAATCCGCCAGAGCTTCGGGAAAACGTTTTAGGGAAATATAGCGGCGGCCGCGGGCCAGATGCAGCCCGGCGTGAGCGCCGTCCCAATAAAGCCCCTGAGAAAAGGCGTCAACCGCCTCGCAATGGCAGAACAGTTCAGCCAGTTCCAGGCCTTTTTCCAGCCAAAGCCGCGGATCGTCCGGAGTCAGCCGGAGTTTTTCTTCGATTTCCATCAATTTGCTTTTGCCCATGAACTTAATATATGCCCCGCGCCTTTTTTTGTCAAGCGAAATTTAGGGCTCGTTTAGAAAATGACAGGCGGCCACGTGCGTGGCGCTGAGGATTTTCGGCACCGGCGCTTCCTTCCGGCAGATTTCCTCCGCTTGCGGGCAGCGCGGGCAAAAATGGCAGCCCGGCGGCGGGTCGGAGGGCGAGGGCAAATCCCCCTGCAAAATAATTTGTTCGCGGGCGCCCGTGCCATCGGGCGCGGGGACGGCGGAAAGCAGGGCGCGCGTGTACGGATGCCGGTGCCTTTGGAAAATATCGTCACGGGAGCCTTTTTCGACGATGCGCCCCAGATACATCACGCCGATATAGCCGCACATGTACTCAATCACGCTCAAATCATGGGAAATGAAAAGATAGGCCAGACCCAGCCGCTGCTGCAGCTCAACCAGAAGATTCAGTATTTGCGCCTGCACGGAGACATCAAGAGCTGAAACCGGCTCATCCAGGACGACGAGTTTCGGGCTCAGAGCCAGCGCCCTGGCGATGCCGATCCGCTGACGCTGGCCGCCGGAAAACTCATGCGGATAGCGCAAGGCGTAACGCCCGTCCAACCCGACCAGCTGCAGCAGTTCTTCCGCCCTCTGCCGCCGCTCCGCCGCCGTGCCTATCCGGTACACATGCAAGGGGTCGGTCAGGGCGGCCCGCACCGTCATGCGCGGGTTGAGCGAGGCGTAAGGATCCTGGAATACCATTTGCACATTGCGGCGAAAATCTTTCAGGTTTTTGCCCCGCAGAGCTGTGATTTCCCGGCCCTCGAAAAAGATGGCGCCCGCAGTCTCCCGGTAAAGCCTCACAATCAGGCGCGCCAGCGTGGATTTGCCGCAGCCGGATTCGCCCACCAGCCCGAATGTGCCGCCCCGCTCCAAGCCGAAGCTGACTCCGTCGACGGCCTGGACAAAACGGCCGCCCCGGAGCGGAAAATGTTTCACCAAATCTTTCACTTCAAGCAGCATGGCATTTCTCCCGCGCGTTCATTCTTTTTTCAGGCAGCGGCAATAACGGTTCTCATCCAGGCACACCAGCCGCGGCTCCTTTTCCCGGCAAAGCGGCCCGGCTTCGGCGCAGCGCGCGGCGAAACGGCAACCGGCCATCCGGTCGCCGGGGTGCGGCGCCGCGCCTTCCAGGCTTTTTAATTTGCGCCCGCTCATGCCGATTTGCGGAATACATTCCAGCAGATTTTTCGTGTAAGGATGCGCGGGCGAGCGGTAAAGCGCGTCCGTGCCGGTGATTTCCACAATCTGGCTTGAATACATGACCATCACCTTCTTGCAAAGCTGGGCGATCACCCCCAGATTGTGGCTGATAAAAATCACCGCCATATTGTTCGCGCGCGCCAATTGCTCTATCAGGCGCAAAATTTGCGCCTGAATGGTCACATCCAGCGCCGTCGTCGGTTCGTCGGCGATGAGCAGCTTTGGTTCCAAAGCCAGAGCCATAGCGATCATCACGCGCTGGCGCATGCCGCCGGAGAGATGATGCGGATAACTCCGCGTTATTTCCTCCGCGCGGGGGATGCCCACTTGTTCCAGCAGCTTCAGAATTTGCTTTTTGTTGGCGGAGCGGTTTCGGCGGCCGTGGTTGATGAAAACTTCCTCTATTTGAGCGCCGATTGTGTAAACCGGGTTAAGCGACGTCATCGGTTCCTGAAAAATCATCGATATTTCCCGGCCGCGGATACCGGACATTTCTCCGCGCGACAAAGCCAGCAGATTTTTGCCGGCGAAGAGAATTTCGCTCGTGTCCGCGAAGGCAGCGCCGCGGGGCAGGAGCCCCATGACGGCAAAGGAGAGGATGCTTTTGCCGCTGCCGGATTCGCCGACCAGTCCGATGATTTCACCCGGCTCCAGCGCGAAATTCACGTCGCGCACAACCTGAACATGGCCGCCTTCCGCCCGGAAGGAGACCGACAGCCCTTTAACTTCCAGCAAGGCCATATCGTTCTCCTTCCGCTCAGCTGAATTTGCGTATGGTGCTGATGCTGTGCATATTTTCATATAAGTAACGGATAAAAGCCGCCGCTCGATGCTTCTCCGTTTTGCGCCATGTCGCGCGCACGGCTTCGCTGCCGCGCCAATAGGCGGGCAAAAACGTCTGGCGCAGCGGATAGTTCATCAGATGCAGGCGGGCCAGCGCCCAGGATTCATCGGCGAAAGCGGCGTCGCGCAGATAAGAGACGACTTCATCCCGGCTTCGTTTTTCTTCGTGCAGCAGGTAGGAAGCCGTAAGACCGGCTTTTTCCCTGATATCCTCATACAAAGTGTTTATGCGGTCGTCGGCGGTCTCGTTCCAACCGATAAAATCCGAGCTGTTATCGGCCAGGCCCTCAAAAACAGGGCTGCTGGCTGTATTGACGACGACAAAGGCGGCGTCCAGCGGGATTCGGCCCTCGGCCAGCAACGCCGCGCGCGTCTGCATATGCGCCATATGGCCGGGGTAAGTTTCATGGCAGATGAGGCGTTTCAGCGTTTGCCGCGTGTAGCGGAGATCGCCGTTCAAATAGATGCGGCGGCGGTCAAAATCGCAATACCCCTGATACGGAACATCGTGAACGATAACAGCCTCGGCCTCTGTATCGCGAATGGCGCCGAGGCCAATATCCAGCGCGCGTTCCCTGGCTTCGTCCATCAGGGCCTTCACGGCGGCGGCCAAATCCTCAGGCAACACAAGGGTCTCATCCTGCCAGGCGCGAAATTGCTCCGGCAAGGTGCCGCGACAGCCCCTGTCGCTGAGCAGGGCGGAGAGAGCCCTCCGGTCAGCCTCCATTTCCGGCCCGGTGACCGGCGTGGGATCCGCCCGCAGAAAATCAGCCACGTTTTGCGTGTAAGGAGCGTCGCCGCGCTGAAAAACCCATTGCCCGAGCGCCAGCACCGACAGCACCTGCTCACGCATGTAGCAAGCCCGAATCTCATCGCCGCCGCGGGCGTATCCGGCATAAACCTCCCGCAGAAGAGTCCTGATTTCCGGCCAGGAACCGAGGCGTTCGGCGGGAACCGGCACAAGCGGCGGCGGCGAGAATGTTTCGTCCGCCACCATGTCCCCGGTTGGTTCCTTGTTCGCGCTGTACAAATCGTTCATCGACATAATCGCTATGGCATATTTTTCCGCCGAGACGAAATCTCTTTCGTCGTATGTCATTTTTATGTCCTTTCTTTCGCCAATTTATTTCTTATTAATCATTGGATAGCGCGGTTCATCCTGGGGTCGGTTATGTCGCGGATACCGTTGCCGAGCAGATTAAAACCCAATACGGTCAGCATGATGGAGCAACCGGGAAAAATTGAGATATGCGGCGCGTCCCACAAAAATTTCAGGCCGAAGGCCAATGTATTGCCCCAACTGGCCTCCGGCGGCTGTATGCCGAGACCGAGGAAGCTGAGCGTGGATTCGCTGATGATGGCGGTTCCCAACCCTAGCGTCGCCATGACGATAATCGGAGCCAGAACATTAGGCAGAATATACAGAAAAATAATGCGAAAATCTCCGGCGCCCGTGGTGCGCGCCGCCAGCACAAATTCCTCTTCTTTCACGGCCAATACGCCGGCGCGCACGGTACGCGCATAATTTGTCCAATAGATCAGACCGAGCGCCAGCATGACGTTTTTGGGGCTGGGGCCGAGGACGGCCACGAAAGCTATGGCCAGCAAAATGATGGGGAAGGAAAGGAAGATATCGACAAGCACCATGACCACCCGATCCACCCAACCGCCGAAATAGCCGGAAATCAAGCCGAGAAACACTCCCAGCGCCATCGAAACGCCCACGGCGATAAAACCCACCTGCAGGGAGATGATCGCGCCGTAAATGACGCGGCTGAACAAATCGCGGCCATATTGGTCAGTTCCCATGATATGCTCGCTGCCGGGGGGCGCCAAGCGGTTTTCCATATGCATCTCATAAGGGTCGTAAGGAGAAATGACCGGTGCCAGCAAGGCGCATAAAACCACGATGGCGATGAGAACGCCGCCAATCAGCGCCGATTTATTGCGCAAAAGTTTTTTCAGAAAATCCGCTGTCATCACGACCCTCGCTTAATGTCTTATTTTGGGGTTTATGACTGCGTAGAGCAGATCCACGCACAGGTTGATCAGCGCGAAAGCGAGCGCGATCAGGATCACGCCGCCCTGCACCAGAGGAAAATCGCGCTGGGAGATGGCTGTGACAATGACCCTGCCGATACCCGGCCAGGCGAATACCGTTTCCGTCACTATGGCGTTGCCCAGCAGCGCTCCGAATTGCAGGCCCACGGTGGTGACCACGGGCAGAAGGGCGTTGCGGAAAGCGTGTTTCATAATCACTTTCCTCTCTGGCGTTCCTTTGGAGCGGGCGGTGCGGATATAGTCGCTGTCCAGCACCTCCAGCATCGTGGAGCGAATCATGCGGGAAATGAGCGCCGCGCCCATGACCCCCAGCGAAAAAGCAGGCAGGATGAGTTTTTGCAGGCTGGCGATCAGCGTTTGGGCCGAGCCGGTGGTAATAAACAGCCAGAGGCCATGCCAGAGAGGTTCGCCCCGGCCAAACGACGGCAACCAGCCGAGTTGGACGGAGAAAAGCATGATCAGTAGCACGCCAATCCAAAACACCGGCATGGAAGTGCCCAGCTGAGCAAAAGCCATGCCGGCGAAGTCGATCCAGGTATTCTGCTTTACCGCCGCCGCGATGCCGAGCGGCACGGCGATCAGCAAGGAAATAATCATCGCGCAAACCGATAATTCCAGAGTGGCGGGAAAACTTTTTAATAAAATAGCCGTCACCGCGTCTTTTTGAAAAATGGAATTACCAAAATCCAGCGTCAAGGCATTGCGCGCGTAAGCGGCAAACTGCGTCCACAGGCTCTGGTCCAAGCCCAAAGTCTCGCGCATCCGCGCCAGGTCTTCCGGCGTGGCGTCCGTGCCGAGCAGCACCAGCGCGGGGTCGCCCGGAATCAGGCGCATGATGAAAAACACCAGCACCGTGATTCCGAACACGACGGGGATTATTTGCAATAAGCGGTGAAAAAGATAGCGTTTCATTTTTCCTCAAACCGCGACGGCCGGAGCGGCAAAATCAGCAAACTCAGCAAACTCATTCGGAGATGGAAACATTTTTGAAACTGCGGATTGAACCCCTGGCGTGGGGGACATAGCCCTGGATTTTGCTGCTGTACATGGCCACATACCCCTGATAAACCAGCACATTGTGCATGACTTCCTCATTGTTGATGGCCGCGGCCCGCGCGTAAAGATCGCGGCGCTGCGCTTCATCGGAAACCGTGCGCGCTTCTTCCACCAGAGCGTCAAATTCCTTGCTGCTGAAACCGCCCCAGTTGGAGCCGGCGGTGGAACGCAGGTAATTGTACATGTATTTGTCCGGGTCAAAGAGGTTGAGCATGCCAAAAACCGCGATGTCATAATCGCCTGATTGCACATCGGCGATAAAAGTCGGCCATTCATTCGTGACGACCTGGGCGTCTATGCCTCCCTGAGAGAATAAATTCTGCATGTATTCCACATACTGCATTTTCAAATCATCCTGCGTGTAGGTGGAGATCCGGACGGTCAGTTTTTGCCCGTCCCTGTCCAGCAGGCCGTCGCCGTCAGTGTCTGTCCAGCCGGCTTCCGCCAGCAGCGATTTGCCTTTTTCCGGGTCAAAGGGAAAGCCCGGCACGTCAGAATAAAACCATGTATTCGGAACCAGCACGGATTGCCCCGGCAATTCCAGTCCCTGGCTCAGTTCGCTGGCCATGATTTCCTTATCCAGGAAATGAGAGAGGCCGACGCGCGTCTGTTTGTCGGCGAGGACGGGCGAAGCGTGGTTAAAAGCCGCGAAAGTGATGCCGAGGCCGGTCATTTCATCCACTTGAAAACGGCTGTCGCCCTTGATGCGAGAAACATCCTGCGGGGTGAGCGGCGTATGCACGAAATCCACGTCTCCTGATTCCAGCGCGGAAACGCGCGTGTCATTGCTCGGAATGGTGTAAAATTCGACGCGCTGCAGCGCCGGCGCGCCCTCCCAGTAATCCGGGTTGGCTTCCAGGGTTATTTTTTCGTTTTTGACCCATTCCACCATCTTAAACGGGCCCGTGCCTATGGGTTTATTGGCAAAATCAGGGATGGAATCGGCTTCCGCCGGCACAATGCTCAATTCCATATTATTGGAAAGGATTGGAGAGTAAGGTTCGCTCAGGGTGAATTGCACCGTGTATTCGTCCAGCGCGATAACTTCCTGAATCGAAGAATAATTCGCGGCGTACACCGCGCCGAAATCAGGGTCGCGAATTGTGTCGTAAGTGTATTTCACATCCTCGGCGGTCAGGTCGCTGCCGTCATGAAATTTGACGCCTTGGCGCAAATAAAAAATCCATGTAAGCTCGTCGGGGTTTTCCCAACTTTCCGCCAGACTGGGCTTGGCTTCCAGTTTTTCGTTCAGTTGAATCAAGCCGTCCGCGCAAAGCTCATGAACGCGCAAAGCCGAAACATCCCGCGAGTGCCTCGGATCAAGTGTCTCCGGTTCCACATCCAATCCGAAGCGCAAAACCTGTTCCGCCGCCGGCGCCGTGCCGCCGCCGGCAGGTTCCCCGCCGCCCGTGGCCGCCGTGCCGCAGGCGGCCGCCAGCATGAGAATTCCCGCCAAACATAGAATCCAGACTTTTTTCATACTTCTTTCCTCCTTCTTTTTTTGCCCGTTGCACACAAGCTGGCTTATTTTAGCACAGCGATAAAAAAAAGTAAAGTTAGCTAAAGCTAACTCGCGTGAAGGGCTCTAACCTGTTGCTTCGCTCCGCTCGCAATGACGCCCCGGATTGGAGGCTCGGCGACCTCCCCGCAAAGCAAACAATTCCTTACATTCCCGCCCGAAGGAGACGGCAGGGAATCCCGTTATATGTCCAGGTTCCCACCAGTTTATCTGCGGTCGCATAGTCTCCGCTGGTCAGCACATTGGCGTTGGACGTCCACATATCGCCCAATCCCGGCTCCCGCGCCGGTTTCTCCGGGTACCACCAGCCATACTCCACGCTGACGGCGTCCGGGTTCATCGGCGTGATCTTCGTGACAAAACGCGCCCTCCCCCGCTCAGTCTCTACCCAGACGGCGTCGCCCTCCGCCAGCCCGAAACGGTCTGCCGTAGCCGCGTCCATCTCCGCCCACGGATCGGGGTGCAGGGCTCTGAGCGCCGGCAACCGGCGATGGCTGGAAGCATAATAGGGATGGTAGCGCGCGCCCGTCATCAGGAGCAGCGGAAAATCCGCCGTCAGGGGGGCCTGGGTTTGCGGCGCGGGCAAGGGCGCGGCCCCCAGCTCCGCAAAAACCTCGCTGTACAGCTCCACGCGCCCGGAAACCGTCGCAAATCCCCGCTCCCGGCCTGTGTCCGAGTCAATTTCCGAATATTTTAAATAATTAGAAGGATGTGCGTAAATTCCCTGCGCGCAAAAATCTTCCCAGCTGATATCCGCAGGCTTCAGTGAAGCGGCCGTCGCCTCCCGGAAATCGGCCCAGGGCCACTGTCCGCTCTGCCCGAGGCGCTCACCCAGCCCCTTCCAGAAATCATAATCCGGACGCCTTTCGTAATAAGGCCGGACAGCCGCGTCGCCGCCGTAAGCGATGTTGGCCGTGCCCGCCTTCGTTTCCAGGACGGGTTTTTCCAGAACACCGGCTATCGGCAGGATGTAATCGGCCAGCATGGCTGTGGACGTGGGAAAAAGCTCCAGCGCCACGATCAGATCCAGGCTGTGCAGGGCGCGGTGAATAAGCCGGCTGTCCGCCTGCGTCAGAAGCGGGTTGGAAGCCATCACGATCAGAGCCCGCACCGGATAGGGATCGCCTGTGAGCATCGCCTGCCACACCAAGTTGGGGTGGGCCGACGTCAGATAACGGAGGGGCAGGCGCCCGCCCCGCTTCATGGTCAGATCCCTCACGCGTTCAAAAGCCGCGTAATTCTGCAGAAGGAGCTTCCCCTTGTTTAACTGCTTGTCCCGCATGGACGGCGGCAGGGCTGCGCTCAGCTCAAGATCCGCTTCCGGCGTAAAATCCGGCATTTCGCTGATATGGGAAGCGCCGGGATAATCTAAATTGCCCGTGATCGCTCGGAGCGCGGCAATCGCGTGATGGACAGGAATACTGTTCGGCCCGAGCTGATCCAAGCCTCGCCCCGTATACAGCGTGGACGGCGCTTCCGCGGCGTAAAGCCGGGCCGCTTTTTCGATATCCGCCGCCGGCAAGCCCGTAAGGCCCGCCACATGGCTTGGCGGGTAAAGGCGCACATGTTCAGCCAGCCGGTCAAAACCGTGGCAGTGGTTCGCCACGAAATACTCGTCGTAAAGCTTATCCCGCACGACGACATGGAGCAAGCCGAGCGCCAGCCAGGGATCCGCGCCGGGCCGCACCGGCAGCCAGAGGGTCGCCGCCTCCGCCGTGGCCGTGCGCCGAGGATCGACGACAATCAGCGGCTTGCCCTCCGCGCGATACAATTTAACCGTCTCCCAGAACAGGGAATTATCGGAATCAGCCGGATTGACGCCCCAGAGGATAGCGCAATTCGTCATATGGGGATCCAGCTCCATGTCGATATGCCAGCCATAGGTCAGCGTGTTGACCCAGACACCGGGATTCCAGCAGATCTGGCCGATGCCCATGTTATTGGGGCTGCCGAACAGGGTCATAAAGCGATGCAAAGGCCAATAGGTCGTGTGGGGGCCGCCGATGCTCGTCGCCAGCGTCTCCGGCCCGTGCTTATCCTTCAGCGCAGCCAGCCGCGCCGCGATTTCATCTAAAGCCTGATCCCAAGTGATTCTGCTCCATTCGCCGCTCCCCCGCCCCCCCGTCCTTTTCAGCGGGTAATTGACACGGTCGGGGTGGTCGAGAATAGCCGGGGCGTTCGGCCAGCGCTTGCAGCGGCGCATGATGGCGGCGTCGTGAGGAAAACGCTCCGGGTCGGGGCGCACCCCGGTAACGCGGCCGTCCGTAACTGTTACGGACAGCCCGCATTGATACCCGCAAAAACGGCAGTTGGCCGCGACCGTTTTCACCGTCATAGCTCGCTCCGCCTCCTGCCGTCTCGGTTCGTCAGCTGGTAGTGGCAGAAAGGCACGATCCGCCCTTCCCGGCTCATCACGGTCATGCCGCATTCGCGCGCCTTACGCAAATCCAGGTTGTCGGCATCCATATAATTCATGACGACGATGGCCATGCCCACCTCCGCCTCCGGAAAACAATTGAAAGCGATGTCCGCCAGCACGGATCCCTGCGGGCTGTCCGGGTCAAAACGCTCCAGATAGTCCCGCGGCGTGATCAGGCGCGTTAGCGGCTGCAAAACTCCGTTCATTTCCATCAAATAAACCGAGCTGGAACAAAGCGGATGGGAACAGCCGAGCGGCCACACGTCATAAGGCGTGAGCAGTCCCCCGCTCTGCTCGGCGAGAAGGTAAATGACATGCCCCATCGTCAGGCGCCGGCCTTTGGTCGCCTCAAAACGCCCCGACCCGAACGCCGGTTGATAGGCAATCCCGGCCACCACATCCCGGTGGGCCAGGGCAAAGCGCAATACGTCACCTATTTGGGTTTCGTTGACGCCGTCTATAATGGTCATGGCCAGCACCACTTGGAGGCCGGCCCGCCGGCAATGCTCAATGGCCCGGTTTTTCGTCTCCGCAAGGTCCAGCCCGCGCGTCCGGCGGTAAACATCATCCGTCAGCCCGTCAAACTGCAGATAAACGCCGCTCGCCCCCGCCGCCTTCAGTGCCAGCGCGTAAGCCGGGTCGCGGCTCAATTCCACGCCGTTTGTGTTGACTTCCAGATATTCCAGGCCGACGGCCCGGCCCAGGCGGATGATCTCCGGCAGATCGGCGCGAAAAGTCGGCTCGCCGCCCGTGACCTGGACAGCCGTTTGCGGCGATGTGCGCCGCAGGATTTCCTCGAAAAGCTCCCGGAGATCCTCCAGGGTCGGATCAGGCGCCCGCCGCGCCCGGTAGTCCTCGGCCGACATGAAACAAACCGGGCAACGCAAATTGCAGCGCTCTGTCACCTCGATCTCCACCAGCGTCGGCTGCCGGAGATGCGAGGCGCAAAGCCCGCAATCCGCCGGGCAGCCTTTTAGGGCCGGGACGGGGCGGCGCGGGGCGACAAAAGGCAGGCGCAAATCATTCATCCACCGATAATGGTCGATGTCCGGCCACAGACACGTTTCGGCCGGCCCGTGCTCCGGGCAGGATTTCGTCATCCAGACCTCCCGGCCCCTGGCCTCGATCACCGCTGGCAGGGTTCGCAGGCAAACAGCGCAAACGCTCTCCGTCTGGGACAGGGTTTCAATCACTGTGCCCACGCGGTCATAAACGCCTCGTCCCCGCGCGCCAGCCTGGCCCGGAACGACTGCTCTCCCGGCAACCAGGTGCGGTATTCCCCGGCTTTAATGGTCAGCAGGCGCATGAGCGCGCCCCCGCCCACTGTGAGCAGAGCGCCCAGCGCGGTCAAAACGGGCGAAGCCTGTCCGATCAGCAGGAGCGGCAAAAGCGTGCCGCCGGCCAGGTAGGCCAGGAACCCGGCGGCTAAATCCCCGCTGACCAAACGCTCCGCGGCCGCCGCCTCGTATTCTGTGCCCGCGCTCCGCTTGACCAGGATGTAGCCGAGCCAGAAGACCAGCTGCAGCGCCAGCAAAATGACGGCCGCAATGCTGAGCGGCCCCATCAGCACGGGATTGGCAGCCGGCAGGAGGGCATGGCACAGCAGATGCAGGGACAGGCCTGTCACGAGGGACGAGGTCAGAAAGAGCGCGATAATCCCCGGCCCGTGCCAGAACGGCCGCGCCTTATGGCGCGCCAGCAGCACGCCCGGATAGGCGGCCACAATCAGGCCGGTGATCACCCCCAATCCCGCCACTATCTTCTTTAAGGCGATCACCCCCGCCCAGGGCGCGAACGGTAGGGCAAATGTCCCGAAGGCAAAGCCCAGCCCCGCCGCCAGCGTCATATTCCAGGCCCCGAAAGTCAGAACCGCCTTCGGGTTGGTAAAGACGCGCCAGGCACGCAAGGGCTTGCCCAATTCCAGAATAAGGAGCAACGCTCCGATGCCGATGCACACCGCCCCGGCAAAACCGGCCGCAGCCGATGTCAGCCCCAGCCCGGCAAAATCCAGGATGCCGGCCGTCGCCACAGCCGCGCCGCCCATCCCGGCAAAGAAGAAATCCACCGCCAACATCCAACCCCAATTATCGCCATGCTTGCTTTCCATATTGTTATTTTCCCTCCTGTTCAGATATAATACACACTCGGCTGTGTGTTCAGTTCGTTCAGCAGACAGTCGGCGTTATTGGAGTTGACCAACTGGAAAACCTCGCTTTCCGGGTCTTCCATATCGCCGAAAAAACGCGCCTTTTGGTGGCAGGTGTTCACGCAATGCGGTTTTTCGCCCTCATCCACGCGATCCTTGCAGAAAGTGCATTTCCAAACCACGCCGTCATGGCTCGCGCGCGCGCCGTAGGGGCAGGACATGATGCAGGCCTTGCAGCCGACGCATTTTTCCTGCTCCACCCAGACAATGCCGTCCTCCCGCTGCTGGGAGGCTTTGGTCGGGCAGGCATCCACACAGGGCGTATTGGCGCAATGCATGCACAAAAGGGGCACATGCCGCATAAACACGTTAGGGAATATGCCTTTCGGGCCCACAGTAACCACCGGGTTGTAAATCAGTTCCGTGGCCAAATCGTTTTGAATGCGGCAGGCCACCGTGCAGGACTGGCATCCTATACATTTGCGGGTATCAATGACCATAGCATAGTGAGCCATCTCATTTCACCCCTTTGCTGTCATAGACTTTATAAATGCGGCACAAAAGGCCCCGGCAGGCCCAGCCGCCTCCGATCGGGTCGCAGTGCTCATCCTCCGTGCTCGTCAGGACGTTGGCGTTGGACTCAAGACAGCCGCCTAATTCCGCGGCGCGCATGTCGCGTTCGGGATACCACCAGCCGCGCTGCGTCATGACCACACGCGGCGCGACCGCTTCCGTCAGGTTGGCGCGCTGTTTGATGCGGCCCCGGCGCGTTTCGATCCATATCCAGTCTCCGTCCCGGATCCCGTACTGCTTGGCTGTGGCCGGGTTGAGATCCGTAAACGGGTCGGGCCGCAAAAAACGCACCTCTTTGATCTGGAAATGTTCGGAATGGTTATAGGGCATGAAACCGCCGGCCGTCGTCAGCACGAGCGGAAACTCCAACGCCAGTTCCGGATGATCGGTCTCGTTTTCCACGGGCGGAATATAGGACGGCAGCCCCGGATACCCCAGTTTTTCCAAGATGCTTGATTTTATCTCCACCTTGCCGGACGGCGTCGCAAAACCGCCCCGGTCCACATGATGCAGATACTCGCGCTCCGGATAGTGGAAGCGGTACCATTCGACAAACTGGTCATAGGTATCCGTGCCATAGCCCATCGGCTCAATCTGGTGCAAATAAGCGTCCTCCAGCGTCTCCCACGGCCAATGCTCCGCCTGCCCCATCCGCAGGCCCAGGAGGCGCCAGAAATCGAAATCGCTTTTGCGCTCGTACAGGGGATTGATGGCGCGCTGAGAGGCGATGAGCGCGTCCGAGCAGCCGTAATTGGTATGCACGGACGGCCTTTCCAGCGAACCGGCTATCGGCAGGACATAATCGGAAAGCATGGCGGTCGGCGTCAGCCAGTACTCGCAGCAAACCATGAATTCGACGGCGTTCATCGCTTCCAGCACTTCCCTGCTGTTGCCATAGGAATTGACGGGATTGGTGGCCGATACCAGAAAAGCCTTGATCGGATAGGGCTGGCCTGTCAGCATGGCGCGAAAAACGGATGGCGGGTGTGCCTCGCACATCCATTCGGCGGTCGGCGCCTTGCCCCAGTATTTGAGCGACTGCTCCGCTATGAGGCTGTAGCCGGGCCAGGTCGTGAGCTTGTATTTATCGGAGCCGATCTGCTTGGCCTTCTGTTCCTCGGGCAACAAATGGTTGGCTTCGAGCTCCTCATCCGTCAGATAGTCCTGCGCCGGGCCCGTCAAAAGGTCGCCGCCCGGCAGATCCAGATTGCCCGTCAGAGCGCGCAGTATCGAGCGAGCGTGCATGGCGGCTCCGGCTGAGGCCCCCATCTGGTCAATGGCCACGCCCCATTGCATATTGCCGGGCTTATTCATGGCGTACATCCGCG
>JAISQG010000096.1 GCA_031274335.1 Gracilibacteraceae bacterium | reverse complement strand
TCTCTTGGAAAAATACACCTGGCCAGGCAATGTGCGCCAACTGGAGAACGTTCTGCTCTATGCGGCAGTCAGCGCGCAAGACGGGGTGATCGAGGTGTGCGATCTGCCGGAGCAGGTTTTCGCCCGGGGGGCGGAGGACTTGACGGGAGCGGAGCGGGCAGTGTCAGCGCTGGACGAGTTGGAAAAAAACGCTATAACCAATGCCCTGCGCGCCGCCGACAATAATGTGCGCCTAGCCGCCGAGGCTCTGGGGATGCCGCGCACCACGCTTTACCGCAAGCTGCGCCGGCTGGGACTGCGAAATTGAATCCGCGCATATTATATATGTCGTTAGGCCAAACCAAGGTTAGCGGGCGGATAATATCCGCCCCTACAGGAACTGGGTGGCAGCGGCAAAACCAGGGTACAAGCCCCCCTTCAAGGGGTGTCGGACAAACAGCCGTAAATACGGAAAAGCGGGCAAGCCCGATGCTCACCCGCTCTTCCGTTTTGTTATTTTTCGCAGAACACTTTCACGGCATCCCGCAGAAACACTGCGCATCCGGGCGCGATTTTGTCGTAGTGCGCCGCGAAGCGTGGGTCATCGACGTATATCTGCGACACTCCGAGATGGGCTTCCTTGCTGTAACTGTCCCAATAGAAGCAGAGCCAGCGCTTGTGCAGTTCGCAGGCTTTTTGGGCGAGTTCGCTCGCCGGGTCGCCCTGCTCGAACGCCGCTTTCAGAGTGTCGTTCAGTTCGGCAGTGAGCCGCTCCATTTCGGCGTATTGCTCTTTGGTTGCGCCTTTCAGCTTGGCGTTGGAGCGACCCACGGTATCATCGCCGTATTTGGCGCGGATTTCTTCACCGTACTGCTTTTCGTTGTCGTCGATGAGCTTTTGTTTGAAGCCATCGAATTTTTCTTCGTCTGTCATAGCTATTTCCCCTTTCAAAGAGCGGATGCTTTTTTCCCATTGGCAATCAGCCTGTCAAGCTGCTCACGACGCGCTTTGAGCGCAGTAAAGTGGCTTTCCAAAGCCTGCTGCCCCTCAAAATTCTTGCTTGCCAGTATTCTGCCAATCTCCGCGAGTTCCACGCCTAATTCGCGGTAGAACAGAATCTGTTGCAAGCGCTCAACCTCGGCTTCGCCGTATATGCGATACCCGCTGCCGGAGCCAGAGCCGGAAAAAGAAATAATCATCCCGCCATTTAATCCGAATATCTCCGCTCCGGATCCTTAAACGGCACCGAAGTGGAAGAAGTTCCTGCCTCCGACCAAACTGCGTCCGGCCAGCCCGAGGCAGTGCCCAACCCCCGGAGGCCCGCCGGTCGTTGAAGAAATCAACCCGCCTGTCGAATCTGTGATATGTAGCCCGGAGGTGCTGTTTAATGCAACGGAGACTCCTTCTTTTTACGCTATTTGTACTTGTCCTAGCGGGCGGATATTATCCGCCCCTACAGGATCTGGGACACATCGGCAACCCCAGGGTTCAAGCCCCCCTTTCAAGGGGGTGTCAGCGGCATAGCCGCTGACGGGGGGTTGCGAACCACAAACCAGGGAAGCGGGCGGATATTATCCGCCCCCGCCCCTACAGTAATTTTAGGAACTGGGATCCAGGATTACTTTGATGTCCAGGCTCTTGCCGGCGGCATTTGTTTCAAACTGTTTCTGTGCGTCGGCGAAGGGGATAATGGAGGTGGCGCAGTTTTTGATGTCCAGTTTTCCGGAGGCCATCAAACTGATTACTTCTTCAAAATCCGACGGCAGGGAATAAAAATCGCCGGAAATCTTGATGGATTTGAACATGAGTTGAGGGATGTTAAAGACCATATCCCGCTCATGCACGCCAAGGATTCCCAGATGGCCGCCGACCCGCAGGGCGCGGATGGCGGTTTGAGTGGCCGCTGTGAAACCGGTGGCTTCAATCGCCACATCAAAACCGGTTTCGCTGGCATCTTTCAGTTTTTTGTCCAATTCCGGGTCAAGAGCGTTAAAAAGTCCGTCCACATAAGGCAGACTGCGGGGAAATGCCATGCGCTCCTCGGAAACTTCCGTCATAGCCACGTAAGAGGCCCCCAGAGCTTTGGCGTTGGCAGCCGCAAAAATACCGATCGGGCCGCAACCGGTCACCAGCACTTTATCTCCGGCCTTAAACCCGGCCAAATGCAGCCCGCGCAGCGCTACGGCCGCCGGCTCAACCAAGGCGCCCTCCAAAAAGCTCACATTATCCGGGAGTTTGAAGAGCATATTGGTCGGCACCGCCACATATTCAGCTATGCCGCCGTCCGTCATAATCCCTGTAGCTGTGGCAAACACCTGCGAACATAGATTGGGATAACCCCGACGGCAGGAATCACATTCAAAACAGGAATTGATCTCGGAAGCGGTGACCCGGTCGCCTTTCTTAAATTCCATGGAATTTCCGGGATCAACGATGGTACCGCTGAATTCATGTCCAAGCGTGATGGCCGGGCTGCCGCGAAACCAGGTGGTCATGTCGGAGGCGCAGATACCGGCATAGGCCACTTTAATCAAGGCTTTTTTGCCACCATCCGTATTCGGGACGGGGACATCGGCCACTCCTACACGTTTGACACCTTCAATTCTTACAGCTTTCATGCCAGGTCCTTTCATTTAAACCAGCATATAACCGCCGTCAACCGGCAGCTCGATGCCTGTTACATGTTCCGATTCATCAGAAGCCAAATATAACACCGCATAGGCTATATCTTCGGGCATGCCGAAACGCGGGGTTTTGATTTTTTTGCGCCATTCTTGATAGACAGGACTCTCCGGGTTGTCCAAAATGGGAATAGTCATGGCGCTGCGAATAATGCCGGGCACCACCGCGTTGACCCGCACATTGTATGGCGCGTACTCCAAGGCGGCGCCTTTGGTCAGATAGCGAATGGCCGCCTTGGAAGCGGTATAGGGTGAGGACCCTCCCATCGCGGAAAGCGAAGAGAGGGACGCCACGTTGATTACCGATCCCCGGCCCGCTTCCTGCATGAGAGGCAGGACGTTTTTCATGCCGTAAACCGAACCCATCAAATTGATTTTTAACACAAAATCCCATTCTTCCGGATTGAACTTAGCAATTCTGCCACCCCAGCCACCGGTGCCGGCGTTATTCATCAGAACGTCAATTTTGCCGTACAATTCCAACGTCTTGGCCACAATGCCCTGCCATTCCTCATCGGAAGACACGTCATGCTTAAAAGAGACCGCTTTACCGCCGGCCTTGACTATATCCGCCGCAACAGCAGCGACTTTTTCTTCCTGTACATCTGTCAGGACAACGCTTGCGCCTTCGCGGGCGAAAACCCTGGCTTCCGCTTCGCCCTGGCCGCCGGCGGATCCTGTCACTATAGCTACTTTACCGTCCAATCTTCCCATGTCTATTCCTCGCTTTCATATAGCTAGTCATGGCAAATAATAAACTGACGGGTCGGTCCCCAAATCAGGCCGCAGCTGGTAGCCTTTGCGCTGCGCGATCAGAAGCGCCAGCTCTTCCCTGGTGCCGAAATGCCGCGCCTCCGTGATGCAGGTCTGCACGCAAGCCGGTTCCAGCCCTTTGCTCAAACGGGTTTCCGCACAGAAATTGCATTTGTCGATGACGCCTCTGGGCATATCCTCATACTTGACGCTCTCATACGGGGTCAGTGTTTCGCCGAAATAACCATCCGTGTCTTCCCGGAAATAGCGGGCCCCGTAAGGGCATGCGGTCATGCAGGCCCGGCAGCCGATGCAGACTTTTTTGTCCACGGTCACAATGCCATCCGGCCCTTTGGCCGTGGCGCCGGTGGGGCAAACCTTTACGCAGGATGGATGTTCACAATGCATGCACAGCAGGGGCAAACTTATTCTGGTAACATTTGGAAATTCACCCTTTTCTGCTTTCATCACTTTGGAACGCGTAACGCCGGGCGGCGTGCCGTTTTCCGCTTTGCATATCGTCGCGCAGGCTCCGCAGCCGACACATCTTTTCAGGTCAATTACCATCCCGTAACTCACGCTATCGCCTCCTTTTTCACCAATTTGACGCGGATGCACTGATCATAGGCGGCGGACAAATGATCCAAACGCTTGGGGTCGCCCACTTCAAACAGATTATTGATCGCCACGCCGCGGTCCCGGGCATGAAGATATTTGGATTTGATATCCCAGCACCCGCCGCCCACAGCCAGCGTCTTCGGGTGGATGCCTTGTACGCACATGAGACGCCCTTCAACCTCATAACCGGAGGTTCCGAGCAAAACGACATCATCACCGGTTTTCAGGCCCCTGGCCTTGGCTGTCTGGGTATTGATTTCAATCGTGTAGCCGTAGGGCTCGCTGGCGTTGATCTCATTGATCCAGGGGTTAATCTGACCCCAGGTATCAACATTGAGGGCGTTCGTGTAATAAATCGGCCAAAGATCATAGCCCGGATGTTCCTCTTCGTAGTCCAGACAAGGTTCCCAGGAAGGCAGCGGCAAATAATCTTCCAGCTGTTCCCATTCGATCCCCACCCGCTTCACTTCGGCCTCCACTTCTTTTTTCAGTTTGAGGTGGTAGTCCATATAGAGGGGGATGCGCCCGGGGTTGTTCGGGTAATAGTAAAGTTCTTCCGGTTTGCGTTCCCAGGTGAGGACGCCGTTTTTCTTGAACCATTCCAAGCCCTTGTCCTCACCGCACCAGGACTTGTAAACGCGATCGAGAATTTCGGCATAGGAGTACTTTTTGGAAGGATCAAGTTTATTGGCTTCATTCAGGCGGTAAGAGGCGCTCATCACAGAGTTGTACATGGGCAAAACGCCTACGCGGTCAGCCAGCTCGATAAAAATGTCCATGCCGCCGGGGCAGTTGTCCCGGGCCTGAACGACCGGCTGGCGGATGGAAATGGTCCAGGGGGTATTCAGGTCACCCACGGTATGATGATTAAACATGGCATTGGGCACGCTGTCCAGGCGTTCCAGGTAACAGCACTCCGGCAGAAGAAGATCAGCGAAGTACGAAGAATCGCTCTTGTAGATGTCGATCATGATGATATATTCAAATGTTTTCAAAAATTCCGCCATTTCGGCGTGGTTGCCCCAGTTTTTCAGAGGGTTGCTGGCGTAGGAAAAGAGTACCTTGGCCCGGTGTTTTTGTTTGTACTGCTCGGGATGGAGCTGCTGGGAATAGACAAAATGTCCGTCGCCGCCCACATTGGTCGGCTGCAGGCTGAAAAGGCCCCAATCGAATTCATCCCGGTAAGCGACTTTTTTCTCGTAGTCCGCATAACAGGAACGGTTCCTTACATAAAAGAGAGAGGTGCAGTCAACCATATTGTCCCGCTCATAGACGCCCGGCGCCCAACTGGGCTGATGAGTTTCCGGGTGCCCGTCCGCCTTGACCGCAAACCCGACCATGCCGCCGGGGACGTTGAATGAGCCCAAAATGACATTCAAGTGAAGAATCGCCCAGATCGTCAGATAAGCGTGTTTATGCCGGGTGGCGCCGGAAAAGCAATCGACGGCTACCGGGCGGTAAGGATAGGACTTGCCGCCGATGGTGATGGTGCTGCCGATCGAGGCCGCCTCGCCTAATTCCTTGGCAACCTGGCGAATCCGCTCCGCCGGGATATCCGTGATGACAGCCGCCCATTCCGGCGTGTAGCTTTTCAGATGATCGACATAGACCTGGAAGGAGGGCTTGACGGTCTTGCCTTCAAAGGTATAGGTGCCCAGCAGGGCTTTATCCGCCACATCGTCATAGATGTCGCGGGCCTGGCCGGTGGCCAGATCCCAGACATAGGGATGCCCGTGCTTGGTTTGATCGGCATTATCCGTCTCCACGATGCCTTTGAGCACGGCGCCGATGTCCTTGTCCGCTATTTTTTCAGGCGCATCCTTCTTGCTTTCAGCCGGTTTGGCTGCTTTGGTCTCTTTTATTTCCTTGCGCACACACATTCCGGTGCTCACATCGACCAGATCGGCGGCGTTGGTGAATTTTTTCAGATACTCGGCATCGTAGATTCCCAATTCCCGGACGAGAACATGGGCGATCGCCATAGCCAATGCGCCGTCCGTGCCCGGTTTGATGGGCAGCCAAAGATCTGATTTTTCGGCACTGGTACTCATGTGGGGGTCAACGCTGACCAGCTTGAGCCCGTTTTCCCTGCCGTTGGCGCACTTTCGAACGGACATGTTGAAGCCGTGGCGGGTGGCCGTGCCGGCCTGGGTGCCGAATTGGAGCAGGTATTTACATAGCTCATAGTCCGGCGCCAAATTGCCTGTAGCGCCAAAGCGTTCGTACCAGCCGTGAATGGAAGCTCCGCAAATATCGGCGCACCAGTAGCCGCCGCCTAAAGCCGGCGAGGCGAACCAAATGAAGGGCAGCAAATTAGCGTTGTTGGTGACCATTCCGGTGGAGAGGATATATTTGGGGTTTTCCGCCCGGGCGGCTTTCAGTTTGTCGGCAGCCAGAGTGTAGGCTTCTTCCCAGGAAATCTCCTGCCAGCCGGGATCAATGTCGATGCCTTTGACCGGGTTCGTGCGTTTCATCGGTTTGGTAATCCGATTCGGATCGTAGAGCTGCATGAGGCCGGAAGCGCCTTTGCCGCATACATGACCGCCGCCGACAGGACTGGCGGGGTTGCCCTCTATTTTTACCACCACGCCGTCAACTTTGTGCACTCTGATGGCGCAGGCATTAAAACACATATTACAGGCGGAAGGTATCCATACATCTTCTTTGATTGCGGCTTCTTTTATTGCTGCCATTTTTTATCTCCTTTCCTTTCCGTGTTTCCTCAGAGTACCGGTGAATAAACGCCGGCGTTCAGAATGAGATAACGGGTGGCGATTACGCCGGTAATTTCCAAGAGACCGGATACGGCCCAGCAAATCGCCGGCACCGCAGCGCCAGCCGCGCCAATGGCGCTGATCAGGAGGGGAGCGCCCAAACCGGCGCCGACCGTGCCCACCCAGAACACCTGCGCCAGATCGCCTTTGAGCACCCGCGCGGCGGAACGCTTGGCCCCGCCTTCTCCGTTAGCGGCCGAGTTGATATAGGCGAACAGGCTGGCCGCCGCCGCCAAGAGAACACAGTTGTTGGCCACGGACAGGACGGAAGAACTCAGGGCCATGCCGCCGATAGGCGCCAGCACCATCAGGGCGCCCAGACCACCCACCAGAGCGCTGAAACCAAAGACCAGCGGCAAAACGCCGTTGTCCCAAAAGGACACGCCTTTGGAGTCGCTCAGGAACAGTCCGTCATATACTATGAGAAAGGCGGCCAGCCCCCCGGCTGTCGCCGCCAGTATTTTCCCGACACCAGCCCCCCACGCCGGCCACCCGGGAATCACCAGCGGCGCCACCACCGCGGCCGCCGCGGCCGCGAAGAGGACAAGCCCCCACGACCCCTTGCTGATCCAAGATTCTTTCGGCCTGGCCAGCACTTTGATAAAGCGTTCCGGCCGGCCCAGATCCGCCAGCAAGAGTCCTCCTTTCCCGATTAGCATAGTCAGCAGCGCTATGATGGCGCCCAGGGCAAAATCAAAAACCAGCGAAAAAATGAAGAGGCCGCCGCTCACAGCGCCCAAAGCCATTTCCAACCACATCGGCGGCTTTGACCATTCTTTTTGTTCCTTATAATCGATTTGTAATGCAAACTCATTCATTTTTCTTTCTCCTTTCCAATTTGGCAAATTTTGGCAATGAAATTATTTCGGGTATAATTTGCTTTTTGTTTTGACGGCAACGACGCACATGACCGTGCCGATTACAATCAGGATGGGGCTGAAATACATGCCCGGAACATAGGACTTATTGGCGTCAAAAATAGCTCCCCAAATCGGCGGTCCCACCGCTGTGCCCAAAGTGCTGGCCGTGCCCATGATACCCCAGATGGCTGTATAATCCTTGTTGCCGAAAATAGCCCCCGTCTGCAGCGGCGGCAGCACCGTGCTGAAACAGGCTCCGAAGGGGAACAAACATACGGCAATCAAGGCCAGGCCGAATATCCCGGCCCGGGGGAAGAAAAACATCGAAGCCAGGCCCAGCGCCATCACTAAAATCAAAGTGGTGTTGACACCCAGTCTGTCATTCAAGGTACCCATGATAATTTTGGAAACAATGTTGGCCACCATCAGAATCGTCGTCAGGATAGCCAGGGTTTGCACCTCCACGCCGATGGCCGTCAGATGCGCCGGCACATATTGGCTGAAGGACATGACGGCGCTCAAAACAAACACCCCGCCGTACAATAGATAAAGATGGGGTGTTTTCCAGGCTTCTTTCAAAGTGATGCCCGCGGCTTCCTGCTTGGTAGCGTCGCCGGTTCCGCCCTGAGCCGCCTGCGCAGCCTGAGCTTCCTCCCAGCCATACATTTGCAGACCGCAGTCCGCGGGTTTGTTTTTGATCAGAAAAAGAGCCACCGGCACACAGAGGATGCAAAAACATGCCGCCAGCAGCAGATACGCGCTCTGCCAAGTGTTGGTCACTAAGAATTTCGGGAAATTGTAACTCAAGACAGCGCCGCCCACGCCGGAACCGGTCATGACTATGCCTAGAATCATGCCTTTTTTCTTGATAAACCAGGTGTTGATCAGAATGACCGCCGGCATAACCGTCGCTCCCTGGAACGACAGGCCAATCCCCGCGCCCATCACATAAAACGACAGCAGACTGTGGCAGAAAGACAATCCTACAACAAAGACCGTCGTGAGCGCGCCGGAGATGACGACGCCCCATTTTACGCCGATGCGTTTGTAGATATTGGCCCATAAGGGCAGTCCGATCAGGCCGAAGGCCATGAAAAAGGTGAAATACAGGGCAAATTTGGCCACTTCGAAGCCCAAGTCGCCGGTGACGGGAACGATAAGAAAGCTGAAACCCGTGGTAATAAAGGCAATAGACGCGGAAAGGCAAAAGGACGCAATAATGGTAATCCAGTGGCGAACGCTGATCTTTTCGCTGTTCATTTCATACAACTCCTTTATTCAATTTTTGAAACTTCCGAATCCGCTTCCGCGCAATTCACCCGGATTCAGGCGCGACACTACCCTCCTTTGTTTGGATTGTCATTGTCAGTGGTTCCGTACATTGTGAGTTCTTTGTACTTGACACCGATTATATATTCGGGTAGAGTGAAAAGGCATAGTCACATTTGCTGATATGGCTGAAATTTCAGACAAAACAAGAAGCTGGCTGAAAAACAGCCAGAATCTGAAAACAGCCTATTTATAAATTTTCTGTTTTATATTATCATGAAAAGGATTGGCTGTTGAACGCTGCGGGAGGTGTGTTTATGGCCCAGGCTGTTTTGACCAAGAATTTGATTGCTGATTGCTTCAAAGAACTCGCCATGAAGAACCCTGTCTATAAAATAAGCGTTAAGGATATTATAGCTGCCAGCAAAATAAATAAGAACACCTTCTATTACCATTTTTTAGACAAAGAGGATTTGGTTGTTTGGATTTTTCGGTCAGAGCTGGGCACCCGGTTGAAGAAAGTTTTCCCCGAAGAAAAATTGATTTGTAAAACCGGACTGATGCAAGAAAAATATAACAGCAAGCCCTTTTATCTGGATATGCGCAGCCCGCAGGACAATTTGGAATTGGGCATGTTCTGGCATGTTTTTGGCGGCT
The DNA here is from genome assembly GCA_031274335.1 of Gracilibacteraceae bacterium. Taxonomy (GTDB): domain Bacteria; phylum Bacillota; class Desulfitobacteriia; order Desulfitobacteriales; family Syntrophobotulaceae; genus JAIRRL01. Next base: position 3,976 of record JAISQG010000096.1, on the reverse strand, counting down.
ATCTGTTTGAAAACGACAAATACTATGCCAATGTTTTGAACATAGGCGGGCAGAACAATCTGGTTCGTTATATTTATGCCATTTATTCCCGGCAAATAGAGAAGGACATCATTTATTTTCTGGGGCGGCGCCGGATGCCCATAGAGGCCATCCGATTTTTGGCGGATTATTTTACGAATAGTTGCTGCGGCTGGCTGCTCAATTCCACGGGTAATAATACACCAAATCATGTGAGATGCAACGATGAGCGATTTCGCAACATGTCCCATGAATTTATGCAAATGATGGTGGAAAAATATGCAAACTGAAAAAAAAGGCATAATCTATCTGGATAACAGCGCCACTACCAAACCGTATCCCGAAGCGGTGGCCTTGGCTGTGCGCCATATGACGGACGCCTACGGCAACCCCTCGTCGCAGCACTCGCTGGGGCGGGAAAGCAAAGCGGCGATCACCCTGGCCCGAAAACAGGTGGCGGCGGCGTTGGGAGTGCGCCCGGATGAAATATATTTTACCTCCGGCGGCACCGAGTCGGACAATTTGGCGATTTTTGGCAGCTGCTCCGCCCGAGATCGGCAGGGCAGCCGCATTATCACCACGGCGGTGGAGCATCCCGCCGTGACCAAGGCAATTCGCATTTGGCGGCGGCAGGGGTGGCATATAGACTATATCCCGGTGAAGGGCGGCGAATTGGACATGGAGGCCATGGCGGCGGCTATCAGCGAAAAAACAGTGCTGGTCAGCGTGATGATGGTCAACAACGAGATTGGTACTATTTTCCCGATCCGCGCCATTCGTGAGCTCATCGACCGCAAAAAATCACCGGCGCTCCTCCACTGTGACGCCGTGCAGGGTTTTGGCAAGCTGCCCTTTACGGCGGCGGATCTGGGGGCGGATTTGATTACAGTCAGCGCCCATAAGATTCACGGCGTCAAAGGTTGCGGCGCTTTGTATGTCAAGAAAAAAACCAAGATGTTTGCCCTGCAGTTTGGCGGCGGCCAGGAACGGGGACTGAGGCCCGGGACGGAGAGCGCGCCGCTGATCGCGGCGTTTGGGGAGGCCGTGCGGATTACGATGGCCAACATGGCGGCCGACACGGCGCAGATGACACGGCTCAGGGACTATTGCCTGGATCTGCTGGCGGAGCGGGTGCCGGAGGCGGTGATCAATTCCAGCCGCCGGGGGGCGCCTCATATCGTGAATTTTTCGCTGCCGGGAATAGGCAGCGATATTTCGGTCAAACATCTCAGCAACAGGGGCATATATGTATCCAACGGCGCTGCCTGCAAATCGAATTATGAGCACAAAGGGCCTCAGGTGCTGGAGTCTTATGGCCTTCAGCCAACAGAAACCGCAAGTGCTCTCCGGGTCAGTTTTTGCGGGCAAAACACCGTGGAGGAAGTTGAAGCCTTGATTGACGCACTCAGGGATTTTCTGGATCTGGGAGATGCCAGGTTTCCCGGCTGAATGCGCCCCTTTTCCTGTATGCGCCGACGTTCACGGGTGTACGCTCCTGTACGCTTCCTCGCTTGTCGCGCCTCCGTAAGCGTAGGTATAGTATTCGCCGTCGCCGTGACTTTTGATTTTGATATTGATTTTTCCGTCGTTGTCGAGGCCGCTCACCTCGATGAACACCGTGACCATGGATTCCGGGCGAGCGTCGTATATCTCGTTGGCCTCGGTTGCGGGGAAGCGAACAGTCAGCGCGGCCTCATAATCTCCCATGGGGACGCCGCCCGCAAACTCTCCGAAGCCGCGCCCCTCGGTTTCCCACACGCCATAGGTAACACAGGGTATGCCATCCCGGTAGACAAAGCCGACAAACAGATTGTCCGCCGCCGTCCAATACCCGTACAGGCGATGCCAGATGTTGTCCACGGCGTCGCTGCGGGGCAGGCCTCCTATCGCGCCGGACAGGTCATTCCATTCGGCTCCCGTCAGTCCGTCCGCCTCCGGCGCGGGTTCCGGAGCGGCGGGCGGCGGCTCCGGGGACGGCGTCGTTTCCGCGCCGCCGAGGTCGGCGGTTTGGTTTACGAAGAAGCGCAGGGGGTAGTCATATATCTCATGCCCTGTTTCGAGGGTGTCGCCCTCTATGGTAAGCGTGATTTCTTCCAAGTCATAGAATATCAGCAAGGTGTTGACCGCCGCGCCGAGGCGCAGATATTCTCCCGTCGTCCCTTCGCGGACGGCCTGGCCGTAGGTGGCGTTCATGTCCGCGTGGCCGCTTCCGTTGCCGTCTATGGCAAAATCAAGCAGGGCACAGCCCTCCGGCAGAGCCTGCGCCGTGACCAGCAATGACAAGATATGCGCCGCCGTGCCGTCCGTGAGCGCGGTCATAGTGACGAAACCATCCCTTGCCGCGTTGGGGAGGAAGAGGGTTACGGGCTGTTCCGCCGCGTCCGGGCTCGTCGATTCCGGGTCCGGCGAAGTCGAAACGGACGATGCCGTCTGCTCCGAGGTCGGCGGGGTTTGTTCCGCTCGACCGAACTGCCCGCCGCAGCCGGCCAAAAGCGATAATGTTATGATGGTGATAAATATAGCTACCGTGGTTTTCTTCATAAACGTCCTCCCGCGTGTTCGTTCGTCATAACGCCGCGCCGCAGCCTCCGCAGAATTTCACGCCGCGCTTGTTCTTCGCCCCGCAATGGCCGCAGAACACAGGCTTTTCGTCGGTTGCACCCTGCGCGGCGGCGGCTTCGCCAGCGGGGGTGGGCTGTTCCTGTTGTCCTTTGTTCCACAGTTCTTTGAATTTCGCCGACAGGCCGCAGAGCTTCCCGTACAGGTCAAAGGATATGACCGCCGTAGGCGCTATGCCCATGTACTCCGCCATCGTCCTGGCGAGTATGAAGCTGTCGATGAATGCGAACTTGATGGCCAGCGCGATCAGAATCGCGATGACGAACGCGATCCAGCCCGGCCACGCGAATATCCTGAATACCAACGCCAGCACGACGAACAGCACGAGAATAATGCCCGCCATGCCGAGCAGCACCATCGCCATCGTCTTGGCGGCACTGCCCAAGAGGGCTTTCCAGTTCTGCGCGTAAATCACCACGCCGTCTGCCGCGCTTTTGAACGCGCCCTGTTCTTTTTGGTAAAAAGTATAGCCCAAACAGCACTCGTCGATGTAGCCCAGCGACAGCTCGATGAAATACTGCGCGAGACCGCTGACGGCGCTCATGCCGGGGATGAAGTCGAGGGCGTTCCCCAGTTTGCCGATGCCGAGCTGAATCTGCTTCACCGCGCCCGTGACCAGTTTGTCCACGGCGAAGTAAACATTGGCGGTGACGAAGCGTTCCGTGACCATCTGCTTGCCGTAAGCCACTTGATTGTCGGGGACGCGCCCGGTCGTGACGGCCTCGGCCATGACCGCGATATGCCCGGCCTTGACCATGTAGCCCATATAGTGCATGATGACAAAGCGCACGACGCCAACCGCGCCCAGCCAGATAACAAACATGACCATGCCGACTTCTCCGCTGTTAAAGAGCCAGGCCAGTCCCATCAAAATGCCGAACAGCACCGCCGAAATCAGGACGGTCAGAAGCCCCAAGAGCAGCTTGGCCCACACAAAGGGCATGGTCTTTGAGTAAAGTTCTCCCGCGTTCATTGATTTTCTCCCTCCTTTGTTAGTGTGGTTAGTGGTTAGTGGTTAGTGGTTAGTGGTTAGTGGTTAGTGATTAGTGATTAGTGATTAGTGATTAGTGATTAGTGGTTAGTGGTTAGTGGTTAGTGCTTAGTGGTTAGTGCTTAGTGGTTAGTGCTTAGTGGTTAGTGGTTAGTGGTTAGTGGTTAGTGGTTAGTGCTTAGTGGTTAGTGCTTAGTGGTTAGTGCTTAGTGGTTAGTGCTTAGTGGTTGTTAGATTAGAAGCTACTCCCTAACCACTACTCCCTACTCCCTAACCCCTACTCCCTACTCCCTACCCACTACTCCCTACTCCCTACTCCCGGCCGCCGCCCAATTACATTTCGTTCAC
>JAISQG010000051.1 GCA_031274335.1 Gracilibacteraceae bacterium | reverse complement strand
AAAATAGATAAGCCCACAGTAATACTTGCGATAAGAACAATAACAATAAGAAAATTGATTCTACTGCAAAAACCGCCCCGGTGGTAGCTCTGTCAGATTTCGACCTCGCCCTCGAAGGCTTTTTCCGCGCTGCCGACCATGAAAACCCGGCCGTCTTCCTCATAGCGGACGATGACGTCGCCCCCCGGTAGTTTGACCGTGATATCGGCGCCGCGCTCGCAGAAACCGTTTTCCACGGCGGCGACGGCCGCCGCGCAAGCCCCGGTGCCGCAGGCCCATGTTTCCCCGCTGCCGCGCTCCCAGACGCGCATCTGCAGGGCGCGCCCGTTCACGACATGAACAAATTCCGTGTTCACACGCCGGGGAAAAGCGGCGTGGTATTCAAACAGCGGGCCCCAGTGCGCCAAGTCAAAAGCGCCGAGGTCAAACGCCTTGCCCTTGCCGCCGGCATCGCCGTCCGCGGCGTCGGGCCTCTCCCGGTCAAAAACGACGCAATGCGGGTTGCCCAGGGAAAGGCAGGTGACGATGAAATCACGCCCCTCCACCTGAAGCGTCCGGCCCATGAGGCGCTCCGGCCGCGCGCCCGTCTCCGGCTCCGTTCCCGGAAACAAGCTGCCCTGGGGCGTGAAAGCGTCCGGCAGCGCCGGAATCCGCTCCGGGGCAAACTCCGGCCGCCCCATTTCCACGCGGGCGTATCGCACTTCCCCGTTCTGCGTGTAGAGCTCCAGGGTTTTCACGCCGCTGTTCGTCGCCACCCGCATCGTCATTGCCGGCACAATCTTTTTGTCGTAAAGGTATTTGCCGGCGCAGCACAAGCCGTTGCCGCTCATTTGGCCCTCGCTCCCGTCCTGGTTAAACATATGCATGACCGCGTCCACGCCGGGGCAGGCGGACGGGCCGATCAAAATAAGGCCGTCGCAGCCGACACCGCGCCGCCGGTCGGAGAGACGCACGCTGAGCCCTTCCGGGTTAGGCGGCTTTCCCTCCTTTATATAGAAAAAAAGGTAATCATTGCCACAGCTCTGCATTTTCGTGAACGCGCACCGCACCCGTCCCGCGCGCTTATGGTTCACATCGACCAGCTCGATGCTGTGAGCGGAATAACGGCTGCGCAGGCAGTCGGCCAGCGCGTTCGCCGTGTCCAGCGACGTCAGGGAGGGGATGCTGCGCTCCACTGCCTTGCGCCGAATTTGCACGCTGTCCCGCTCGGGAAGGCGGCCTTTGGAGGAAGTGGAAATAACATAGTCGATTTTGCCGCTTTCAATCAGCGTCAGCGGTTGCCAAAAATTCACGCGGCCCGCGGCCTCGGCTTCGTGGATTTTCTTGGTGGCCACAACGCTCAGGCCGGCGTCGCGCAACACCTCCGCCGTGCCGGCTGTGGCATACAGCGTGAATTCCAGCTCGTGGAATTTTTTGGCGATGGCGGCGATTTCCGGCTTGTCGGCGTCGCGCACCGTGATGAAAACTCCTCCGCGCTTTTTCATGCGGTAGCCGGCCGCGACGAGGCCCTTGTACAGAGCTTCCTCCATCGTGGTGGCCAGCCCCAGCACTTCCCCCGTCGATTTCATTTCCGGACCGAGATGCGTGTCCACATTGCCCAGTTTTTCAAAGGAAAAAACAGGCACTTTGACGGCGACGTAAATGCCGGCCGGATGCAGGCCCAGGCCGTAGCCCATGTCGCGCAGCTTTTCCCCCAACATGGCCCGCACGGCCAGCTCGACCATCGGAATGTCCGTCACCTTGCTTAAATAGGGGATGGTGCGCGAGGAACGCGGGTTGACCTCGATGACGTATAAACGGCCGTCGCTGATGACGTACTGGATGTTCACCAGGCCTTTCGTGTTCAGGGCCAGAGCCAGCCGGCGCGTCGTGTCCTCTATGGCTTGCGCCATGTCGTCGCGCAGATTCCACGGCGGATAAACGGCAATCGAGTCGCCGGAATGGACGCCGCTGCGCTCAATATGCTCCATGATACCGGGGATGAGAATGTCCTCGCCGTCGCATATGGCGTCCACCTCGACTTCGACGCCGGCCAGGTACTGGTCGATCAGCACCGGTTTTTCCGGGTTGTGGGCCAGAATGATCTCCATGTATTCGCGCACGTCGGCATCGCTGAAAGCGATGATCATGTTCTGCCCGCCGAGAACATAAGACGGGCGCAGCAGAACGGGATAGCCGAGCCGGCGCGCCGCCCGCAGCGCGTCGTCCAGGCTCAGGGCGGTGAAGCCGCGCGGGCGTTTGATGTCAAGTTTTTCCAGCAAAGCTTCGAAACGGGCGCGGTCTTCCGCCTCGTCGATGGCGGAGGCCGGAGTGCCAAGGATGCGCACGCCCCACGCGTCGAGAAAACGGGTCAGCTTGATGGCGGTTTGTCCGCCGAAAGCGACGACCGCGGCATAAGGCTTCTCGGTTTCGATGATGTTCCAGACGTCCTCCGGCGTCAGCGGCTCAAAATAAAGGCGATCCGCCGTGTCAAAATCCGTCGACACCGTCTCCGGATTGTTATTCACAATCACCACGTCGTAGCCGGCTTTTTTCAGAGCCCAGACGCAATGGACGGAAGCGTAATCAAATTCAATGCCCTGCCCGATGCGGATGGGGCCGGAGCCGAAAACGATGACGGTTTTTCCGCCGCGCCGCGCGGCGATGACCTCCTCCGCCTCGTTTTCCTCGTCGTAAGAGGCGTAAAAATACGGTGTTTCGGCGGCAAACTCGCCGCCGCAGGTATCGACCATCTTATAGGAGGCGCGCAGGCGTTCCGGCGGCTGTTCCCCCGTCAGTTCCGTCAGCGCCTCGTCCGGGTAGCCGCAGACCTTGGCTTCACGGTAAAGGGCCGGCGTCAAGCCCTCGCGCCGGAGCGTTTCCTCCAGCCGGGCCAGGCGGGCGATTTTGTGCAGGAACCACGGGTCGATTTGGGTTACGGCGTGGATTTCTTCCGGCGCAATGCCGTGGGCCAGCGCGGCGAACACGGTAAAAAGGCGCTGGTCGTCACAGCGGGTGAGGGCGGCCCGCAGATCTTCCGGCGCCAAAGCGGCCAAAGCCGGCAGGCGCAGGGAGGAAAGCGATATTTCCGCGCCGCGCACCGCTTTCATCAGGACTTCCTCAAAACTCGTCCCGATGGCCATCACTTCTCCCGTCGCTTTCATCTGCGTGCCGAGCGTGCGGTTGGCGTAGATGAATTTGTCAAAAGGCCATTTCGGCAGCTTGACGACCACATAATCGAGCGCCGGCTCAAAACAGGCGTAGGTGCTGCCGGTGACGGCGTTTTTGATCTCGTCCAGCCGGTAGCCGAGGGCGATTTTGGCCGCGACCTTGGCGATCGGGTAGCCCGTGGCTTTGGACGCGAGCGCCGAGGAGCGGGAAACGCGCGGATTGACCTCAATGACGGCGTAGCGGAAGCTGTGCGGGTGGAGCGCGAACTGGCAGTTGCAACCGCCTTCGACGCCCAGGGCGTTGATGATGTCCAGGGCGGCGGAGCGCAGCATCTGGTATTCCTTGTCCGAAAGGGTGACGGCGGGGGCGATGACGATGCTATCGCCGGTGTGCACGCCCACGGGATCGAAGTTTTCCATGCTGCAAATCGTGACGGCGTTGCCTGCGGCGTCCCGCATCACTTCAAATTCAATTTCCTTCCAGCCGGCGACGGATTGCTCGATCAGCACCTGATGGATCGGAGAAAGGCGCAGGCCGGTTTCCGCCGTTTCGCGCAGCTCGCGCTCGTTGTGGGCCATGCCGCCCCCGCTGCCGCCGAGCGTGAAAGCCGGGCGCACGATGAGCGGATAGCCTATTTCCGCCGCGAATTCCAGGGCCGCCGCCGCGTTGTCCGCGACGATGGAAGGGATGACGGGCTGGCCGATGGAAATCATCGTATCCTTGAAAATTTGCCTGTCTTCGGCTTTGTCGATGGTTTCCGGGCCGGCGCCGAGGAGGCGGATGCCGCGCTCGGCCAGAAAACCCTCTTTGGCCAGCTGCATCGACAGTGTGAGGCCGTTTTGCCCGCCCAAGGTGGAGAGGACGCTGTCGGGCTGCTCTTTGTCGATGATGCGCTTCAGCACGTCGGCTGTCAGGGGTTCGATATAGATATGATCGGCCATAGCCCGGTCTGTCATGATGGTGGCCGGGTTGGAGTTGACGAGGACGACTTCCAGGCCTTCTTCCTTCAGGGCGCGGCAGGCCTGCGTCCCGGCGTAATCAAATTCCGCCGCCTGGCCGATGACGATCGGCCCGGAGCCGATGAGCAGCACCTTGCGGATGGTTTTATCGCGCGGCATGGCCCCCTCCTTCCCGCACCAGACGGAGAAAACGGTCAAATAAAAAGCCTGTGTCCAGCGGGCCGGCCGAGGCTTCGGGGTGGAACTGGACAGAAAAAGCCGGCATGTTATCGTAATCGACGCCTTCGCAGGTGCCGTCGTTCACATTGAGAAAAGAGGCGCGGGCCGCGGGAGGCAGGGTTTCGCTCACCACGGCGTAACCGTGGTTCTGGCTCGTGATGTAGACGCGGCCCGTGGGCAGATGGCGGGCCGGCTGGTTCGCGCCGCGGTGGCCGTATTTGAGCTTGACGGTTTGGGCGCCCTGGCTCAGGGCCAGCAATTGGTGGCCGAGGCAGATGCCGAAGGTGGGGATGCCGTCCGACGCCAGTTCCCGGAGCGCGGCGATGATGGCGGTGTTTTCCGCCGGGTCGCCGGGGCCGTTCGTCAGCATGAGACCGTCCGGGCGCAGGGCGCGGATGCGCTCCGCTCCGGTGCGGCCGGGCACGGTGCGGACTCGGCAGCCGCGTTTCAGAAGCTCGCGGCGGATGTTTTCTTTCGCGCCGAAATCCCAGAGGACAATGAGGGGCGCCGCCGCCGGGCCGGGAGGCGCTTCTGTTTCCGTTTCCGCCGGGCAGGTGACGGCGTCCACGGCGTCCGTGACGCGAAACTCCCGCAGGGAGGCCCATTCCGCCGCGGACAGTTCCGGGCTCCGGGAGACGCGCGCGTTCATGACACCGTATTCGCGCACTATGCGTGTCAGGGCGCGCGTGTCCACGCCGCAAAGCCCGATGACGCCGCGTTTGGCCAAAAAAGTGTCAAGACGGCCCTCGCTCCGGAAGTTCGAGGGGTCTTGACACCATTCCCGCACAATATATGCCCTTAAAGCAAAGCCGCTGCTTTCCAAATCCTGTGGTATCACGCCGTAATTGCCTATCAGGGGGAAAGTCTGAATGACGATTTGGCCGTAATAGCTGGGGTCGGTCAGAGTTTCCAGATAGCCGGTCATCGCCGTTGTGAACACGAGTTCCCCCGTTATTTCCCCCGTAGCCCCGAACGGCTTGCCCGGGAAAACCCTGCCGTTGGCCAGAATCAGAAATATTGTTTCTTCCATACTGCACACCCTCCCGTTTATCGATTCATTTTACCATAAGCGGGGGGATTTGCACAAGAAAAATATTTTCGCCCGAGGGCGTTTTAGAGCCGTTCGTCCACTTCGGCGGCAAAAGTCTCGATCATTCCCTCGTCGATGAGTTTTTGCACGGCGGCGTTAATCCGGGCCACGAGTTCTTCATTGCCCTTGGCGACGCAAATGGCGTAGGATTCCGTTTCAAAAACAGGGTCGTCGTCGATGGCCTTGAGGCTGTCAAAACTGGCGATCAGCTTGTGCGCCGTGGGCGAGTCGATGACGACCGCGTCAATGCGCCCGTTGTTCAGATCCATGACGGCGTCCACGCCTTTTTTGTAGTGCTGCAGATCGATGCCGCCGATATCGCTCAAGGTGATGTCGCCCGTGAATCCCGTGATGATGCCGACTTTTTTGCCCTGAAGATCAGCGACGCCTGCGATGGGGGAATCGGTCGGCACGATAATCGATTGCACGGCCACCCAGTAAGGAATGCTGAAGTCCACGTTTTCTAAGCGTTCCTCCAGGATGGTCATGCCGGCGATGCCGATGGTTGCTTTGCCGGAAACGAGCGCGGGGATGATGGCGTCAAAATCCATGTTGGAAATCTCCACATCCATGCCCAGTTCCTCCGCTATGGCCCGCGCCATCAGGATGTCGATGCCGTCATACTCGCCGATCACGCCGGCGCCCTGCTCCGTGATGAACTCAAACGGCGGGAATTCCGCGTTGGTCGCCACAACGAGCACCTCTTTCGGCTGTTCCGCCGGGGGGGAGGCCGGGGGACTGGCCGCCGGCGCGCCGCAGGCGGCCAAAAGGGCTGTCAGCACCAGGACGGCGGCCAGACAGCATGGGGTGGCAAAATGTTTTCTCTGCATGGGGTCACTCTCCTTTTCTTTATTCCTTTTCCTTCTTCTTCCTTAACATTATAAATAATAATCTGCGGATTTACAATGTTAATAATAGTATAAAATGTGAATAAATACCTTTGACAGCACAGTCCTCCCCACTAACCACTACCCACTACCCACTACCCACTACCCACTAACCACTACCCCCTACCCCCTACCCCCTACCCCCTATCCACTAACCACTACCCACTACCCAC
>JAISQG010000008.1 GCA_031274335.1 Gracilibacteraceae bacterium | reverse complement strand
CCCTCAGGCCGTCAACGGTCAGCATTTTTTTCACCCCCCGCTCCCGCCAGATACCGCTTGATGATTTTTTCCGCCTTGTCCACCGTGAGCTGTCCGTGGACATCTTCGTTGACGGTCATAACGGGTGCCAGGCCGCAGGCGCCGATACAGCGCGTCGCTTCCAGCGAGAAGCGGCCGTCGGCCGAAGTGTGGCCGACCTTGATTTTCAGCATGTCTTCGATTTTTTCCAGGATCATTTGCGCGCCTTTGACATAACATGCCGTGCCGAGGCATACGTTGATCTGGTACTCGCCCTTGGGCTCCAGATGGAATTTGCTGTAAAACGTGGCCACGCCGTAAATGTCCGCCAGCGGCACGTTTAATTCCTCGGAAATAAGCTTTTCCACCTCATAGTCCAGACAGCCGAACAATTCCTGCGCCTCGTGCATGACCGGGATGAGCGATCCCCGTGTTTCCCTGATCCCGGCGATAACATCCTTGAAACGAGCCTTCTTTTCCTCAGTTATCATTTTTTCCTCTTTATATAACTGTCAATCGACTGTGCGGCTGTTTTTCCGGCGCCCATAGCCAAAATAACCGTGGCTGCGCCCGTCACGGCGTCGCCGCCCGCGTAAACGCCAGGCCGCGTCGTCAGCATCGCTTCTTCGTCCGCGAGCACCAGGCAGCCGTGCCGGTTCACTTCCAGTCCTTCCGTGGTCTGGCTGATCAGGGGGTTCGGGGAATTGCCGATGGCCATGACGACACATTCCGTTTCGATGTCAAATTCGCTGCCTTCGACGGGGATCGGCCTGGCGCGGCCGGAAGCGTCCGGCTCGCCCAGCTTCATCTGCTGGCAGTGCAGGCTTTTGACCCAGCCTTTTTCGTCGGCGTCAATGCGCAAAGGGTTCGTCAGCAGCTTGAACACGATGCCCTCTTCCTTCGCGTGGTGGATTTCTTCGAGCCGGGCCGGGAGTTCCTTTTCCGTCCGGCGGTAAACAATCGTCACCTCCGCCCCGATGCGCCGGGCGCAGCGCGCCGCGTCCATCGCCACGTTGCCGCCGCCGATGACGCAGACGGTTTTCGCCCGCTGCACGGGCGTGCGCGAATCGGCGTCATACGCTTTCATCAGGTTGATGCGCGTGAGATACTCGTTGGCCGAATAAACGCCGTTATAGGCTTCGCCGGGAATGCCGAGAAAGGAGGGCAGGCCGGCGCCGCTGCCGATGAACACCGCCTCATAGCCTTGGGCAAAGAGTTCGTCCACTGTGAAAGTGCGGCCGACGATGCTGTTGGTTTTGATCGTGACGCCCATGTGTTCCAAGGATTGGAGCTCGCGGGCCACGATGGCCTTCGGCAGCCGGAACTCCGGGATGCCGTAAACAAGCACGCCGCCGGCCTTGTGCAACGCCTCAAAAATCGTTATCTCATAGCCCCGGCTGGCCAGTTCCCCGGCGCAGGTCAGGCCGGACGGCCCGGAACCGACCACGGCGACTTTATGTCCGTTGGCCGCCGGTTTGGGCGGCGGCGGCGCGTCCAGCGTCGCGTCGGCCACAAAACGCTCCAGCCGGCCGACGCCGACGGATTCGCCTTTTTTCGCGCGGATACAGAGCGCCTCACACTGGGTTTCCTGGGGGCAGACCCGCCCGCAGATCGCCGGCAGCAGATTCTTGCTTTTCAGGATTTCCGCCGCGCCAGGGATGTCGCCTTCCTGGATTTTGCCGATAAACTCGGGGATCTGGACGCCGACGGGACATCCGGCCACGCAGGGCGATTTTTTGCAGTTCAGGCAGCGGTCCGCTTCCTCTTTGGCCTGCTCAGGCGTGTAACCGAGCGCGACCTCGGAAAAATTGGTGACGCGCACCTCCGGCGCGAGCTCCGGAATCGGGGTTTTGATCGTGGATTTATTTGCCAACCGCGGCGGCCTCCTCTCCTGTCAGGCGGCAAAGGTGCGCCTGTTCATGCTCTCTGTACATCGCGTTCCTTTTCATCAGCAAATCATAATCGACGAGATGCCCGTCAAAATCCGGGCCGTCCACGCAAGCGAATTTGACGCTGCCGTCCACCAGCAGGCGGCAGCCGCCGCACATGCCCGTGCCGTCGATCATGATCGGGTTCATGCTGACGACTGTTTTCTGGTTGTATTTTTTCGTGAGCGCGGCCACGAATTTCATCATGATCACAGGGCCGATGGCGATGACTTCGTCGTAGGTCTCCCCCGCCTGGATCAGTTCCTCCAGCGCGTTGGTCACCAGCCCTTTTTCCCCGGCACTGCCGTCGTCGGACATGAGACGCAGCAGATCGCTCACGGCGCGGAATTCGTCCTCCAGGATGACGAGATCCTTGTTGCGGAAACCGATGATGGAATGTACCGTCGTGCCCTGGTCATGCAGTTTTTTCGCGACGGGATAGGCGATGGCGCAGCCGACCCCGCCACCGATGACGCATACTTTTTTCAAGCCTTCGACATGGGACGGGATGCCGAGCGGACCGACAAAATCCCGGATGAAATCCCCGGCGTTCATCTGGCTGAGGATGGTGGTCTCGGCTCCCACAATCTGGAAAATAATCGTCACCGTGCCCGCCGCCGGGTCGCAATCCGCCATGGTCAGAGGAATCCGCTCGCCATCCTCATCCGGCCTCAGGATGATGAATTGGCCCGGCTGGGCCTTGACGGCCACTTCCGGGGCCAGGATCGACATTTTGACCACAGTCGGGTTCAAAAACTCTTTCGCTGTGATTTGAAACATTGCTTTCCCCCTCTTTTTGAATTATCTGCGTATTTGCGCCTCCGCGCAAGTTAATTTTACTATAGTAAACCCGGCTTGTACATCTTTTTTTCGCCGCCGGAGAAAAAATTTGCATTTTTTCGAGTTTTTTCGACAAGGGGGATTGCCGCCATTCGGCTGCACCTCGCTATTCTGTTATGGCGTCGTCGATTTTCCCACCACTTCCGTGACATGCACCCTTGTCGGCTTCGACACTTGCATTTTGCAAGAGACCATGCTAGTGTTAGAAACACGGCAATTGTCTCGTGATACAAAGATGGTGAAAATTCCAACTATATTGCATCGAAAAGCTGGGATGCTTGACGTAGCAATTCAGGGCAAATGGACACTGATGGATCTTGATAAATCCCGATACCATATGTATGACGTTGTGGAAAAGGTATTTATGGCGCAAATAATCTGCAATTTGTGTCCGACAACGGATATTTTGAAGCTGCTTACAACTCAAAACAGGGCTTAATGGTAACGGATCCATATAATATGGGAACGTATAATTATGCTCCAAGCGGAGTATTATGAAGCAATCATTAATAAGTAAAGAAAGCAAAAGGCGATCATCATACTCATTGATTATATCGATGGGTATGCTGATATTTTCCTGGCTAATTTGGTTTACATGGGATCATTCTGTGTTAAGTCAAATTATCAGCGGAAACTTTCATTCGGCTTTAATGTATATTGCAACAAAAATCAACACCATCAACATAACGTTCTTATTATTTCAAATCATCATTGGCACAAAGCATGAGTGGATTGGAAAAATCATAGCCATTATATTGATCGTTCCTACGGGTTTTCTGGAGCTATCGTTCAGAGTTTCTTATTTTGGACTTGGGTGGTGGTCGCACCCTCCATATTTTGGACTTGGGTGGTGGTTTAAATGATGGGTGCAAATAGAGGCGAGACCAATGAGCAGCAAGGTAAAATTACCGTAACGAACGTCACGCTGGAGAATCTTCGGTATCATCTGATATTTTCGTCATCACTCTATTGGATCATCAGCATTAGCCTCATATTAGAATTAGAATTAGCGGTGGAAGGTCTTTTAATTCTTATAGCATTTGCAATAAATACATCCAATGAAGTTCTTGTAATTCTGATGTGGCTATATGGCATAGGAAACAAAAAGATGTTGCTGATAATATTTGCGGTTAATTTCGCGGGAGAGTTTTTTGGTGTGACATTATTTTACAATTTCATTGATTGTATAAGGAGCTGGCTGATTTGGGGGGTGACCGGGTGAGGCGCCGCCGGGCGGTCGCACTCGCAGTTCTTCATCGCTATGCGCGATCGGGCTTGTTGTGTGGCGGTCGCGCTTGTTGTGCTGCGCTCGCAATGACGGATAAGATGCCATATGACGCTACAGCAGAAGATTATCCTCATCCTCCAATATTGCCATAACCCGTAGAACCTCGTTGTCTCATCACTGCCGCGCTCTGGCATGCACCCGCCAAAAAAGCAATAGTTCCCGCCAAAAAAGCAATAGTTCACGCGGCAGTGACAGCGGGCGGGGATAGGCGCATGAGCGCGGCAGAGCCGATGAAGCGAAATGCCCTATCGGCAGCAACAGGGAGCGTTGGAAGAAGTTGATGTGTGTGAACCAGACCAACGCGACCATGTTGCAACGAGGATCCGTTTCACGGCCCATCAGATACTTGCGTGACGGCGTGTTGTTGCGCCTGCTCACGCTCCCTGTGACCTTGCAACCATCGTTGCCACGCTATGGTCGCCAACTAACCCGCCCTAAGGCCTGCCGCCCAAAAGGCGGTATGCCAAAGGGCGGCTAAGGTCGGCATTAACTCGACTAACCGTCAGCG
>JAISQG010000238.1 GCA_031274335.1 Gracilibacteraceae bacterium | reverse complement strand
GCCAGGAGCGCCACGAGCAGATTCAGCTTGTCGTCCTCGGTCAGGCAGATGACCGCGTCGGCCTCCGAGACGCCTTCTTCCTGCAAAAGCTCCAGATCCGTCCCGTCGCCGCAGAGGACGCGCCCGCGTTTCAGCGCCTGCGACAGCAGCTTGCAGCGTTCGATCTGCTTGTCGATCACTTTGACGTTCAAGCCGCGTTCTTCGAGCATGACGGCCAGGTGAAACCCGATGCGGCCCGCGCCGATAATGAGGGCGTTCTGAATGCGCCGCACGTCTTTGGAGCTGCCGGTTTCCAGTTTAGCCAGCGTATCCGGCGCGCCGATAAAAAAAGCGTGGTCATGCGGCAGCAGCTTGTCAGCCCCGTGCGGGATGATCATTTCCCCCCCGCGGAAAATGCCGGCCACAAGGACATGCGCCGGCAGGGCGAGCGAATGAAGCGGCGTGCCGATGAGCGGGGATTTTGAGCGGATGCGCATTTCCTGCAAACGGACTTTGCCGTCAGCGAACTCGCCCACCTCCAGGGCATTCGGGATCATGAGCACGCGGCTGATTTCCACAGCGGTGGCGTATTCCGGGCTGATGATCAGGTCAATGCCGAGCGTGCGGTGAAATTCTTCCTCCATCCGCGGGCCGATATATTCCATATTGCGAATGCGCGCGGCTGTCTGGGGAATGCCGAAGGCTTTGGCCGCCATGCAGACGATCATGTTCACTTCGTCGCTGTCCGTTACGGCGACAATGAGATCCGCCGAGCGCACTTCCGGGTTCATAAGCACTTTGGGGCTGGCGCCGTTGCCCGGCAGCGTCAGCACATCGAGTTTTTCCGCGACCAGCGTGCGTCGCTCCTCGTTTTTTTCAATGACCACGACGTCGTGATCCTCAGTCACCAGACATTCCGCCAGATAATAGCCGAGTTTCCCGACGCCGACAATGGCAACGCGCATGACAAACCTCTTTCCGCGCGCATGACAGGCGCAAGTTCGCTTCAATTATAAACAAATCGCGCGCCAATAGCAATGTTTCTGCGAAATTTGTTCGCGGCCGGAGACCGCGCCTTTACGGTTTGCGATGGTCAAAGACGCGCTGGCTTTTGCCTGTGGTTCGCTCCAGCGAGCCGGGCTGCACGAGACGGATTTTGGCGTTCAGGGCCAGAGTGGCGAAAATTTTGCGCTGAATGGCGGCGGAAAGCTCCTCCAATTGAAAATATGGCTCCAAAAGGTCGGATGAGGCCAGTTCGACGGATATTTCCAGGTCGTCGAGCGCTCCGCGCCGGTAAACGTCAATGCGGTAATACGGGGCGATGCCGTCCGAATCGATGAGCACGCTTTCGATTTGCGAGGGAAAAACATTCACGCCGCGAATGATGAGCATATCGTCCGTGCGGCCGCTGATTTTGCGCATCCGCGCCGTCGTGCGCCCGCAGGCGCAGGGTTCGGTGTCCAGGCGCGAAATGTCTTTTGTGCGGAAACGGATGACGGGGAAAGCCTCCTTCGTCAGCGAAGTAAAAACGAGTTCGCCTTCTTCGCCCGGCGGCAGCGTCCGGCCTGTGGCGGAGTCAATGGTTTCCACGAGGAAATGATCTTCCGCAATGTGCATGCCGGCGCGGCAGGGACATTCCCCGCTCACGCCCGGCCCCATCACCTCAGTCAGGCCGTAATTGTCCGTCGCCGTGATTTTCAGGCGTCTTTCGATTTCAGCCCGCATCTCCTCCGTCCAGGGCTCCGAGCCGAACAGGCCGAGGCGCAGCTTCCAGCGGGAAGGGTCGATGCCTTCTTTTTCCGCTTCCTCGCCGAGATAAAGCGCGTAGCCCGGCGTGGCGATCAGCGTCGTCGTGCCGAAATCCCGCATCAGCATAAGCTGGCGCGCCGTATTGCCGCCGGAAGCCGGAATGACCGTGGCCCCGACACGCTCCAGCCCGTAATGCAGGCCGAAGCCGCCCGTGAACAGGCCGTAATTAAAAGCGATTTGCGCCGTGTCCCCGTCCGTCACTCCCGCCAGCGTCACCATGCGCGCCGTCAGTTCCGTCCATATTTCCATGTCGCGGCGCGTATAGCCGACGACGACCGGCCGCCCCGTCGTGCCGGAGGAAGCGTGCAGGCGCACGATTTCCCGCTGCGGCGCGGCAAAAAGGCCAAAAGGATAAAAATCGCGCAAGTCGTCTTTTGTGATAAAAGGCAAATGGGCCAGATCGCTCAGGCTTTGCAAATGCCGCGGCTGGAAGCCGATTTTGTCAAAAGATTCACGATAATAAGGCACACGCTCATATACATAGCGCACCGCGCCTTTCAAACGTTCCAGCTGCAGCGCGGCGAGCGCGGGCCGGGACATGCACTCAAATTCCCTGTTCCAGATATTCATCTGTACGCCGGATCCTCCTCTTCAGGCTACATTTCATTGTTTTCTGCGTCTCCCCGCAGGAAAAAACGCATTTCTTCCTCGGTCAGTTTATTAGCATACGCGTCGCCGGCGCCCTGCGGCGCGGCTTCCGGCGAGTCAAGCAGAGCCAGGGCTTCCCTGGCCCGCGTCAATTCGGCATAATCGCGGATGGAAATAATGACGGCCTGGGGTTTGTTGTTTT
>JAISQG010000127.1 GCA_031274335.1 Gracilibacteraceae bacterium | reverse complement strand
GCGGCCGCCGCCTCATCGGTCACGCTGTTGTTCAGCGGGGTCAGGGAGACATACCCTCCGCGCACGGCGTTCCAGTCGGTGTCCGCCGGCTCGTTTTCCGTATTCAGATCGCCTTTGATCCAGTAATATTCGCCTCCGGCCGGGGCGCGGCGCCGCTCATACTCATTGCGGTAAACGGCCTTGCTCAGACGCGTGACAGCCAGGCCGCGCCAGGGCGCGTCCGGAAAATTCAGGTTATACGCCACCGGCGTCAGCCCGCCAGGCGGCGCCGGATTCAGAAATATATCAGAAAATTCGCTCAATAGCTGGCCTGTAAAAACAGCGGCCCGTTCATAATTCTCCTCGCAGGCGCGCAAAACGGAAAGCGCGAAGGAGGGGATGCCCAGCAGCGGCCCTTCCAGAGCCGCTCCGGCCGTGCCGGAGTAAAACACATCCGTGCCGAGGTTCGGGCCGGCGTTGATGCCGGATATAAGTACATCGGGCAGCGCGGGGACGAGGTTCCCCTGAACGGCGAGCTTCACGCAATCGACCGGCAGGCCGCTTATGGCATAACCCGCGTCGCCGTCCCGCAATTCGTGCCGCACGGCAAAAAGCGGCCGGCGCAATGTGAGCGACCGCCCGCAGCCGGAGCGCTCGCGATCCGGGGCCGCGACCGTGATGACGTGCCGGCCGGAGGCGGCCAGCGTTTCATACAGAATGCGCAGCCCCGGCGCCTGAAACCCGTCGTCGTTCGTGATCAGTATATTCAATCCGCTACCCCCTTTTTATCAGCGCGAACGCCTCGGCCCGCGTCGCCGCGCTGGCCTGAAAATCGCCCCGCACCGCTGAGGTCACCGTCTGGGAGCCGGGTTTTTTCACTCCGCGCATGGTCATGCACATGTGTTCGGCCTCGATGACGACGAGCACTCCGCGCGCGTTCAGATAGTGCATGACGGCCTCGGCGATGGAGGTCGTCAGCCTCTCCTGCAGCTGTGGACGACGGGCGTAACCGTCAACCACGCGCGCCAGCTTGGAAAGACCGGTCACTTTGCCCTGCCGCGGAATGTAGGCGATATGCGCCAGCCCGAAAAACGGCAGCAGATGATGCTCGCACATGGAATAAACTTGGATATCGCGCACGATCACCATTTCCTCATGCCGCTCCGAAAACTGCACCTTGAGGTGTTCGTCCGGATCCTCGTTCAACCCGCCAAACACTTCCGCGTAAAAGGCCGCCACCCTTTTCGGCGTATCCCTCAGCCCTTCCCGGCCGGGGTCTTCCCCTATCGCTTCCAGAATCATGTGAACCGCCTGTTCGATTTTTTCCGTGTCCATAGCTTTTTTATCTATCATCTTTGCCGCTCCATGTAGGCTCCGCTCAAAATGTCCCGCCACCAGCCCTCGTTTTCCTCATACCAGCGAATCGTGCGCTCCAACCCCTCCGCGAACCCGGTTTGAGGCGTCCAGCCCAGCTCGCGGCTGATTTTTCCCGCGTCGATCGCGTAACGGCGGTCATGCCCCGCTCTGTCCTGGACAAACTCGATTTCTCCCCGCCCCAGCCGGCGGACAATCGTGCGCACGACGTCAATATTAGCCCGCTCATTGTGCCCGCCGATGTTATAAACCTCGCCCGCCTTCCCCCGGCGCAGCACCAGGTCCACCGCCGCGCAATGATCTTCCACATAAAGCCAGTCCCGCACATTGAGGCCGTCCCCGTACACAGGCAGCGGTTTTCCGGTCAAAGCGTTCGTGATCATCAGCGGAATCAGTTTTTCCGGAAAATGATAGGGGCCATAATTGTTTGAACAGCGGGAAACGGTCGCCGGCAAGCCGTATGTGCGGAAATACGCCAGCGTCAGAAGGTCGGCGCCGGCTTTGCTCGCGGAATACGGGCTTGAGGCGCAAAGCGGCGTGTCCTCCGTGAAAAAAAGATCCGTTCGCTCCAGCGGCAAATCGCCGTAAACTTCATCTGTCGAAACCTGGTGAAACCTCAGTCCGCCATGCGCGCGGCAGGCATCGAGCAGCACCTGGGTTCCAAGCACATTGGTCCGCAAAAAAACGGCGGGGTCGGAAATCGAGCGATCGACATGGCTTTCCGCCGCGAAATTGACCACCGCATCCGGCTTTTCCCTGGCAAACAGGGCGAAAACCGCTTCCCTGTCGGCTATGTCGCCGCGCGCGAAAACAAAGCGCGGGTCGCCCTTCACCGGGGCGAGAGTGGCCATGTTGCCGGCATAAGTCAGGGCATCCAGGCAGATCACGCGGTCAGAAGGATGGCAACGCAGGACGCGGCGGACAAAGTTGCCGCCGATAAAGCCCGCGCCGCCCGTAACAAGAATATTCACGCCATTACTCCTTTATGGTGGAAAGCCGTAAATTGTCAGTATTGCAGGCGATCCTCCGCCACATGCCGCAAATGCGTGCCATAAGCGGAGTTGCCGTAAATTTCCGCCGTGGCGACGAGCTTTTCTTTGCTGATCCAGCCGTTTTGCCAGGCGATTTCCTCCAGGGCGGCTATTTTCACCCCCTGGCGCCGTTCGACCACGCGCACAAATTCGGTCGCGTCGGCCAGGCTGTCCGGCGTGCCCATATCAAGCCAGGCGTAACCGCGGCCGAGCAATTCCACACGCAGAGAGCCGTCCGCCAGGTAAAGCCGGTTCAAATCCGTTATTTCCAATTCGCCCCGCGCCGAAGGGCGCACCTGTTTTGCCATATCGCACACACGCTCGTCGTAAAAATAGAGACCCGTCACGCAGTAATTGCTTTTGGGCCGCTCCGGTTTTTCCTC
>JAISQG010000061.1 GCA_031274335.1 Gracilibacteraceae bacterium | reverse complement strand
GGCTGAGTTTGGCCGAAGCCGGGCGATTGAAGGAATGCGGAATGCGGGGGATCTGATGTCCGACGGCCAGAAAATCATGCGGGCGGCCGGCTTTTTGATGGGGGCGAACTTGGTGTCCCGCCTCCTGGGTTTTGTGCGCGAATCCCTGATGGCGGGGCTTTTTGGCAAAACAGCCGCGACAGATGCCTATAATACGGCGTTTATTTTGCCCGATCTTGTTTATTGGCTCTTGGTGGGCGGCATTCTCAGCGCAGCCTTTATCCCCGTCCTCTCCGGCTATATCGCCGACAAGCGGGAAAAAGAAGGCTGGATCGTCGTCAGTTCCATTATTAACCTGATTTTTATCTTGCTGTGCCTGCTCGTCGCTGCCGCTCTTTTTGCCGTGCCGGCTTTTGTGGAGTGGCAAGCCCCCGGCTTCACGCCGGAAAACCGGATCCTGACCATCCGGCTGTGCCGCATCCTGCTTCTGCAGCCGGTGGTGCTTGCGTTCAGCGGTATAGCCATGGGCATCCTCAATTCCTATAAAATATTTTGGCCTTCGGCGGTGGGCGCGGTGCTATACAACGCCTGCATCATCATCTGCGGGGGCCTGAGCGCGGACGTGAGCCGGCCGGAGAGCATTTCCGGCTTCGCTTTCGGCGTCGTGCTGGGCGCGCTGGTCAATTTTCTCGTGCAAGCGCCATTCCTGCGCCGCGTCGGGTTTGCCTACCGCCCGGTCATTGACTGGCGGCGGCCCGGTGTGCGCAAAATCGTAGCGCTGGCGTTGCCAATGATTGCTATGTACGCGCTGAACCAGCTGCAGGTGGTCGTCAACACGAATCTGGCTTCCGCTCTGCCTGCCGGCAGCGTTTCGGCTGTGTGGTATTCTTACCGGCTGTTCCAGTTACCGGTCGGGATTTTTGCCATCGCCATCGGCGTGGCGGTTTTGCCCACGCTATCCGAGCAAGCGGCGCTCAGACAGCGGGCGGAATTTGTGGCCACGCTGTCTGAAGCGATCCGCACGATAGCTTTTATCACGATCCCGATCTCTGTTTTTTTTGTCGTCCTGCGCTTCCCTCTCATCCGCCTTCTGTTTGAACACGGTGAATTCGGCCCGGCGGACACGGCGGCGACAGCGATGCCGCTCTATTTTTTCGCGTTCGGCATTTCGGCTCAGGCCGTGCTGCAAATCCTGCCGCGCGGTTTTTACGCCATGCAAAACACATGGATGCCCGTGCTGCTCGGCGCCGTCGCCATGGCGGCCACTGTCGCCATGATGTTCCTGTTCATCGGGCCATTGGCTCACGGGGGTCTGGCGCTCGCCACCTCGCTTGGCGTCATGCTGCAGGATGTGCTGCTCTATTTTGTGCTGCGCCAAAGAACCGGCGGCCTGGACGGGTGGCGCATACTGGGCGCGCTTGCCAAAACCACTCTCATTTCCGCGGTGATGGGGCTGGCGGTATGGCAGTGGAGCGCCCTGGCCGTAGTGTGGTGGGGAACGGGAAAATTCGCTTCCTGCCTGGTATTGGCCACAAGCTGCCTGATCGGGATTTTCGTGTTCGCTGTTTTCGCTGCCCTGCTGCGAATGCCGGAATTGCGTTCCGCCTTAGGTCTTGTGGGCAGAAGGTTTCGTTAAATATTCAATCCGTGCGATGCGCCAGCCCTGTCAGCTCCACCGCGCGGGAAAAACCATTTTTCGCGCAATAAGCGTCAATGCCGCGCAATACGTCCAGCGGCGCGCGCGGGTTCAGGAAATTCGCCGTGCCGATGCTGAGAGCGGAGGCGCCGGCAAGCAAAAACTCCACGCCATCCTCCCAGGTGCTGATGCCTCCCATGCCGATAATCGGCAGTTTCGTCACTTCATACGCCTGATAAACCATGCGCAGGGCGATGGGCTTCACGGCAGGGCCGGAAAGCCCTCCCATGACGTTGCCGAGGACAGCCCGCCTGCTGCCGATGTCAATCGCCATGCCCAGGACCGTGTTGATCAGCGAAATGATATCCGCCCCTCCCCTTTCGACGGCGCGAACCACGGCCTGAATGTCCGTGACATTGGGCGAAAGCTTGGCGATGAGCGGCAGATCCGTGGCGCCGCGCACCGCGCGCAGCACTTCTTCCGCGCACACGGGGTCGGCTCCGAATGCCATGCCGCCGTGTCGGACATTCGGACAGGAAATATTGACCTCCAGCGCGGCGATGCCTTCTTCCCCGGAAAGCGCGCGCGCCATAAAAGCGTAATCCTCGATGGAAAACCCGGCTATATTGACTATGACAGCGGTATCCAGCTCGCGCAAGCGCGGCAGATAAGAGCGGCGGAACTCTTCTATCCCAGGATTTTCCAGGCCAACGGCATTTAGCAGTCCGGCGGGCGTTTCCGCCAGGCGGGGAGCCGGGTTGCCGAGCCGGGGCTGAGGGGTGAGGCCCTTGACCACAATGGCGCCGAGTGCGCCGACAGGGCAGTAAGGCGCGTATTCCTCGCCGAAGCCGTAAGTGCCGGAAGCCGTCGTCACGGGATTGCGCAACGTAAGCGGCCCTAGCGTGGCGCGCATGTCCGTCACAGCCATTCCACCTCCTCCGCCGCAAAAACAGGGCCGTCCCGGCAAACCCGGCGCATAATCCGGGCGCCGGAAGAGTCCCGGCCAAGCGAAGCGCAGCCAAGGCACGCCCCGATGCCGCAGGCCATTGTTTCCTCCAGGGATACTTCCAGGGGCAGGCGGCGTGCGCGGGCCGTCGCCGCCACGGATTTCAGCA
>JAISQG010000060.1 GCA_031274335.1 Gracilibacteraceae bacterium | reverse complement strand
GCGGGCGCAGCGGCTCAGGCAAAAGCACTTTGCTGCGCCAGATGAAGCCCTCCGTTGCCCCGGCCGGAGAGCGGAGCGGCGCCGTTCACGTTAATTTGGCGCCCGGCGATATATCTATCGTGGGACAGAACCCGGACAGCCAGCTTGTTTTAAGCAGCGTAGCCGAGGATTTGGTTTTTGAAATGGAAAACCTTGGCTACGAGCGCGGCCATATGCGCAAACGCCTGGCGGAAACAGTCGGGTTTTTCGGTCTGGAGGCCCTGTTGGGGCGGAACCCGCTGGAGCTTTCCGGCGGGCAAAAACAGATTGTGGCGCTTTGCGCCGCACTGATGACCGATCCGCGCCTGTTGCTTCTGGACGAACCCGTTTCGCAGCTGGATCCGATCGCGGCGCAAAATTTTCTGGATACGCTGGCGCGCGTCCATGCCGAATTAGACATCACCGTTGTCATGACTGAACACCGCCTCGACCGGGTGCTGCCTTACGCCAACCGGTTGGCTGTCCTGGCGGAAGGGCGGGTGGCGGCGCGGGGGGATCTGCCTGAGGCGCTGCGCCTCCTGTCGCGCGAGGAGGATGGTTTGTCCGGGTTTATTCCGGCGGTGCCGCGCTTTCAGCTTTACTGGGAGGAAAAAACCGGCGCGGCGGCGCAGCCGCTTTGCCTGACGCCGGGCGATATGCGCCGCCGGACCGCCGCTGCCGCTTTGCCGCCCGGGCCGGCCGGCGCGGAAACAGAGGGGCCGGGAGACAGGGAACCGCCTCTGCTGCGGGCGCGCGATGTTTTTTTTGCTTATGCGGGCGGAGCGGAGTATATATTGCGCAACCTGAATTTTGAAGCGCGCCCGCGCGAACGGGTTTGTCTGATGGGAGGAAACGGCGCGGGCAAATCGACGCTGCTCAAATTGCTGGCGGGAGGGCTGAAACCGCTGGCGGGCACGGTGCAGACGGCGCGTTCCCTGCGCGTGGCTTATTTGCCGCAGGATATCCGCGCTTATTTTCGCTTTGCCACCGTGGCGGAGGAACTGCGCTTCAGCGCCGGGGGAGACGCGGCGGCGGCGGAAAAGGCCGGCGCGGGCTTCGGCCTCACGCCGCTGCTGGAGCGCCACCCCTTTGATTTAAGCGGCGGCGAAATGCAGAAGACCGCTCTTTGCTGCCTGCTGCTGAGCGAAGCCGACCTGATCCTGCTTGATGAGCCGACCAAAAGCCTTGACCCATTTGCCCGCGATTATTTAGCCGCTTTACTTGCGCAAAGAGAGACCGCCGTTATTGCCGCGACGCACGACCTGGACTTTGCCGCGGACTTTGCCACGCGCTGCGCCATGCTCTTTGACGGGAGCATCGCTTATACCCTGCCGCCCAAAGCCTTTTTCACTGGCAACCGCTATTACACGACCCCGCTTAATCTAGCCCTGCGCCATCTGGACGCGGGCATCGTTTCCCTGCGGGATGTGATGCCGGCATGAGCTGGGGAAATCTGGTCTTGCCGCCGCCTTTGCTCGCGGTTGGCCTAATCGCGGCGTTTCTCATCTTTTATGAGCGCCGCCGCATTGTGATCGAAAAAACCGTGCTGATCGCCCTGCTCACCGCGCTGGCAACAATAGGGCGGCTTCTTTTCGCGATGATCGGCAGCGTGCAGGCGGCTTCGTTCATCATTATCGCCGCCGGCATGTCCCTCGGCCCGGAAATAGGATGCATGGTCGGCCTGATGACCGGGGCGGCCTCCAATCTGGTGCTCGGCCTCGGGCCTTGGGCGCCGTGGCAAATGCTGGCCTGGGGACTGATGGGAGGGGCGGCCGGATTCCTGCATCGGCCGTTGCTGGCCTGGAAAACCCTGCGCGTCGCCTATGGGTTTATCTGGGGATTTTTATTCGGCTGGCTGATGAATCTCTGGTTTGTCGCCGCCGGTTATGCGGATTCCGCCGGCTGGAGCGCTTACTGGCCCGCCTGCGTCGCTTCGCTGCCGTTTGACGCCGCGCATGCCGTGACGAACGCCGCGCTGCTGCTTTGGGCCGGGGACGGCCTGGCCGGATCCCTGCACCGCGTTGCGCGCCGGTACGGGCTGAAGGCTTAGGTGTTGGGAAAATTTTCCTGTTGATTCCTTTGCTGATTTGTATTAAAATGAGTCGGAGCGGACAAGAGGGAGGACGGCGGAATAATGCCGGATTTGGCTTGGATTAACGGAGAGATCATGCCCTTGGCCGAGGCCAGAGTAAATTTTCTGGATCACGGTTATTTTTATGGTTACGGCGTATATGAAGCCTGCAAAGCCTTTGCCGGTGAAATTTACGCGCTGGAGGAACATATGGCCCGCCTGGACAGGAGCCTTCGCGCGTTGCGCATCACGCCCCGCCTGGGACGGGAGGAAATCACGCGCGGCATGGCGGAACTCGCGGCCAGGAGCGGCTACGGCGAGGCGATACTGTATCTGCAAATCACGCGGGGCGTCGGGATGCGCGGCGCGGCCCGGCCGGAAGGCGCGCCCGTGATCACGATGTTTGTGACGGAACTGGAAAACGTGACGGCGGAAGCCTGGAACGCGGGCATAGCGGTGATCACCATGCCGGATGAGCGCTGGGCGCACCCGGATATCAAATCGCTGAATCTGCTGCCGAACATCATGGCCAAGGAAAAGGCGCTGGAGCAGGGAGCGCAGGAAGCGGTTTTTTACAATGAGCGGGGCATTGTCACCGAGGCCGCTTCCAGCAATGTTTTTGCCGTGCTGGCCGGGGACCGGATTGTGACGCCGCCGCTGGACGGGCGTATTCTCGAAGGCGTTTCCCGCCTCCTGATTTTGCGCCGGGCGCGGGAAAACGGCATACGGATTGAGGAGACATATTTCACGCGCGCCGAACTCGCGCAGGCCGCGGAAATTTTCATCAGCAGCACGGGCGCGGAAATCCTGCCGGTGACCAGGCTGAACGGGGCCGCGGTCGGGGGCGGGCGGGCCGGGCCTTGGACGGAGCGCTTGTATGATAATTTTTTGCAAATAAAGAAAAAAATGGGCAATAACGCCTGAAAGGGAGTCGGGGCTGTGCGAGAAGAATTGGATGAAATCCGGGCGGAGGCGCTGGAGCGCGTCGCGGCGGCGCGGAGCGCAGATGAGCTGCGGGAGATCCGCGTGCGGCTTTTCGGCAAAAAAGGCGCGCTGACACAACTCATGAAACGGCTTGGCGCCCTGCCGCCGGCGGAAAGGCCGCAGGCCGGCACTCTGGTGAACGAGACGCGCGCTCTGCTGGAAGAAGCCTGGGAGGCCAAAAACGACGCTCTGGCGGCGGAGGCGTTGACGGCGCGCTTGCGAGAGGAAACAATTGACGTCACGCTGCCGGGGACGGCGCTGCCCGCGGGGCATAAACACCCCCTCAGCATGGTCATTGAGGACATCGAAAACATTTTCATCGGCATGGGTTTCGCGGTCGCCGAGGGCCCGGAAATCGAAACGGATTATTATAATTTTGAGGCTTTGAATTTGCCGGCGGATCATCCGGCCCGCGACATGCAGGACAGCTTTTATATCACGGAGGAATTTTTGCTGCGCTCGCAGACCTCCCCCGTGCAAATACGCACAATGGAAAGCATGTGTCCCGGCCTGCCCGTCAAAATCATCGCGCCGGGCAAGGTTTACCGCAATGACGACGACGCGACACATTCCCCCATGTTTCATCAGGTCGAGGGGCTGCTGGTGGACCGGGACGTGCGCATGTCCGACCTGAAGGGAGTGCTTTTGCTGTTTATACGGGAAATGTTCGGGCCGGAGCGGGAGATACGGATGCGCCCCAGCTTTTTTCCCTTCACGGAGCCGAGCGCGGAAATAGACGTTTCCTGCATGTTTTGCGGCGGAAGCGGCTGTCGTCTCTGCAAGGGGACGGGGTGGATAGAGATACTCGGTTCCGGCATGGTGCATCCGCGGGTGCTGGAAATGGGCGGCTATGACCCCGGCGCGGCGACGGGTTTTGCTTTCGGCGTCGGAGTGGAGCGCGTCGCGATGCTGAAATACGGCATTGACGACATGCGGCTTTTATTTGACAATGACATCAGATTTTTGCGCCAGTTCTGAGGAACTGTCTGCGAATAAACTATC
>JAISQG010000033.1 GCA_031274335.1 Gracilibacteraceae bacterium | reverse complement strand
AAACTGCCGCGCCTGCCGGTAAAATTCCTCCAGATTCTCCCGCCGGAAATTTCCTCCCGTCATCGCGCCCGCTATTTCCATCAGACCGGTTTCCCCGTACAAGCGCCAAATAATTTCATCCAGCGGGTAATGGCGGAGCCAGCTGCGCCAGCGCGTGTATTTGTCTAAAAATATAGATAATTTTTCCGATAAGGCCGGCTCCGCCCCGTTTTCCCGCCACAGCAAAACCGCCTCCCGCACGGCGGCCCAAAACTCGCCCTCCGGACACGCGCAGCGGATGCGCGCGAGATCGTCGCCGCTCAGGCCGCCGACCGGCGAATGCAATACGGCGGCCAGCGGAATATCCTGGCGCGGATTATCCAGTATCCGCAGCAAATCGGTGATCATCTCCACCTCCGCCGGCCGGTGTGGGTCGGCCGCCGCCTCCCCGAAACAGGGGACGCCGAAGCGGGCGAACACTTCTTTGTATACGCTCATTTGCCCGGCGCCGCTCCTCATGAGGACAGCGATGTCGGCAAAGGACAGCGGACGGTATCCGTTCAGGTCGCGGTCGAAAACCACCGGCGCCGGCTCGCCGTTCAGCGGCCGCACCATGGTCATGATGCGAGAGGCGGTGTAATAGGCTTCCACCTCCGTGTCCTTGACCAGATCATGCCAAGGCGTCATTTCCTGGAGGGCATCCGCGTCAAAACAGCAACATTCCACCGGTCCGGCCACGAGCGTTTCCCCTTCCGCCGGCGGCGGATAAGGCGCGCCATACACCAGCGCTTCTCCCTCATCATAATTTATTTCCCCGGCGTCCTCGCTCATGATCCGTGAAAAAAGCGCGTTCACGCCCGCCACAATCTCCGGGCGGCTGCGAAAATTCTTTTTCAGCCGGATTACCTGTTCATAACTGCGGTATTTTTGCAGGAAGAGCCCCGGATCGCCGCCGCGGAAGCGGTAGATGCTCTGTTTGACGTCGCCGACGAGAAAAAAATCCGCCTGCCCGGCCACCAGTTCCAAAATCCGCTCCTGCACGCCGTTGACATCCTGATATTCATCCACGAGGATCTGCCGGAACATGTCGCTTGGAAAATCAGGCAATGAAAGCAATTCGACCGCCCAATGCTCCAAATCGCTGTATTCCGCAATATTCAGTTCTAACTTCCGCTTCCGGTACGCCGCCATAAAACGCGACGTCCACTCCGCCAGCCCGCGGGCCAAATCCGCGCATCCCGCCCAAGCCCCGGCCTGCTCCTCCAGCGGCCAGGATGTGAGTTCTCTGCGCAGGTCTTTCCAAATCATTTTCGCCCGCTCGCGTTGAACAAAAATGTCTTTTTTCAAAGCGCGAAAAATTCCGCGCTGTTCCTCATCCAGCATCGGGGGCACGCGCCCCTGCGGCAGGCGGCCGAAAGGCTGCTCGCGCAGCCGCTCCGTGAATTCCGTCCAGTGCGGCGCGCCCAGCAGCGCGATCTGCCGCTCCAGCGCCCGGAATTCACCTGTCAGCGCGCTTAGGTATTCGGCGGGAGCAAACGGCCTGCTGCTCATATGGCAAGCCAAACGCAAACAGTCGCGCGCATTTTCCAGCTGGCGCCTGACATGCCTGAGCGCCGCCGCGCCCCAAGGCAGGGTGAGTATAACCGCGGGGCTCGTTTCATAGGGATCCGGCAAACGGCGCAGCCAGCCTTCCGGATCCGGCTCGTTAAGAGCAAACCTGTACAATTCTTTGATTTGCGCTAGGAACGGTTTGTCGTCAAAACCCGTGGTCGCGTACCGCACCAATTGTTCCATTTCCGCCCCGCGCCCGGCGTAATACTGCTCCGCCACTTCCGCCAGCACCTCTTCCCGGACGGCGGCGCATTCCCGCTCGTCGGCCAAGCGGAAATCCGGTTTCAGCCCGATCATGTAAGCGCAGCGGCGCAAAATGCTCATGCAGAACGAGTGTAGCGTCGATATTTTTGCCTGCGGCAGCAGGGCCAGCTGCTCCATGACGCGCGCTATTGTATCCGGCCCGGTTTCTTCCGCCAAGGTTTTGTCCAAGGCCTGCCGAATCCGCTCCTGCATTTCCGCCGCCGCGGAACGGGTGTAAGTCACCACGAGCATTTCGTCCAGTTCCGCGGGGTCGTCAGCGCGCAATAAAAAATGCAGCACCCGCTCCACGAGAACCGCTGTTTTGCCGGAACCGGCTGCCGCCGCCACAAGCAGGCGCCCTGGCCTGACGACGGCCTGCTGCTGTTCCTCCGTCCAGTCCATCTACGCCCCCAGGTATTCTGTCAACACACGCATCAGCATGTCCACTTCGACCGGTTTGGCGACATGGTTGTTCATGCCGGCCTTTATACATTGATCCACATCTTCCTTAAAAGCGTTGGCCGTCATGGCGACAATCGGAACCTCGCGCGCGTGCCGCGCCGGCAAAGCTCGAATATGCCGCGCCGCCGCCAGCCCGTCCATGATCGGCATTTGCACATCCATAAGCACGAGATCAAAATGCTCGCCCGCTTCAAAACAGCGCACGGCTTCCAATCCGTTTTCCGCGCATTTGATATTGAGGCCCGTTTCCTCGAGCAGGGCGATGATAATCTCCCGGTTGATCGCGATATCTTCAACCAGCAAAACGGCGTGCCCGCTCCAGTCATGCACTTCCTCGATCAGCTGCGTCTTGCGCGCCCGCGCTTCCGTGCCGGAAATCTGCACTATTTTATCGTACAGCATCGAGGGTAAAATCGGTTTAGGCAAAAAATGTTTAATGCCAATTTCATCCATTTTTTCTCTGATATCGGAGCGGTCTACGACGGAAATCATCACAATTTCGCTCGCGCCGTCCGTGAGGGAGATAATTTCCCGCGCGGTCTCCAGCCCGTTCATCACCGGCATGCTCCAGTCCAGAAAAACAATATCATACGGCTTTTGACCGCGCACCAGGCGCAGGGCCTCTGTGCCGCTCGACGCCGTGTCGCAGGTCATGGAGAACCCCATCAGCATATTGGTGAAATAATCCAGCACTTCGTCGCTGTCGTCTACCACGAGCAGGCGCAGATTATCGCTGATATTTTTGCGCGTGTAGTCGATCTGATCTCCCCAGCGCACTTCAATTTCGAAAATAAAACTCGCGCCGCAGCCAGGCTCGCTTTCGACCCAAATATCCCCGCCCATGAGGTTGATGATTTTTTTGCAGATGGCCAGCCCGAGCCCCGTGCCGCCGAACTGCCGCGTGATGCTGCCGTCGGCCTGCTCGAATGAATTAAACAGCTTGCTTTTTTGCTCGGCGGAAATGCCGATGCCGTTATCCTTCACCCGGACGCGCAGGACGGAGCTGTCGCCACTGCCTTCCGTGCCCGCGAATACGGCAATTTTGCCGTAGTCCGGCGTGAATTTGATGGCGTTGGTCAAAAGATTGATCAGCACCTGGGAAAGCCTGAGCTCGTCGGCTATCATATTGCGCCGGAAAAAATTCTCGCATACCAGGCGGAACTCCTGGTGTTTTTCGTCCAACTTCACCTGCATGACATTGACGACATGTTCCAACATTTTTTCAAAGCTGAACTCGTTGACGGATATCTCAAACTTGCCGGATTCTATTTTCGACATGTCCAGCACGTCGTTGATGATGCTGAGCAGCTGGCGGGACGAATCGTCTATTCTGTTCAGGCATTGAAGCACGCGCTCCATATCGGCGCTTTTGCGCGCGATGGCCGCCATTCCTATGATCGCGTTCATCGGGGTGCGAATCTCGTGACTCATGCGGGAAAGAAATTCACTTTTGGCGTTGGTGCTGGCCAAGGCTTCTTCGCGCGCCTTAATCAGGCTTTCCACCATTTCCGCCCGCACCAGGCTGGAAGCGATGAGCATCCCGCCGGACATGATTATGTCCTCTTCCTCCCGCTCAAAAAGCCTCTCCTGCGTGTAATCCTCAAAAGTGATGAAGCCCCAGGCGCGCCCGGCGAGGATGATCGGCGTCACCAGCAGGGATTTCATGCCGGCGGTGGCCTGGGAGTCGACGGCGCCCGGCGGCAGATCGCTGGCTTTGACGTTTATCGTGTCGATCAGGCCATCCCGGCGAATGCCGGGCATGTCGCGCAGCACATTGTCAAACGGCAGGCGCCGCAAAGGAGGTGCCTCGCCCCGGCAGCGCCAGGCGGCCAGCTGCGTGCTGTAAAGCACTCCGTCCTCCTCGTCGTTGCGCCAGAGAAAGGCGCGGTCCACATTTATGCTGAGGGAAAGAATCCGGAGCGCGTCCGCTATTTTGTCCGGGGCCTTCGTCTCGTCCGCCGCGGCCATAAACATAGCCGCCACCTCGTTCACCGCGGCCAGAAGGCGGCCGTGCCGCACCGTTTTGCTCATATCGACGATGTAACCCACTATGGCGAAACTTTTCGCGAGATC
>JAISQG010000206.1 GCA_031274335.1 Gracilibacteraceae bacterium | reverse complement strand
CGCACGCCTTCGGGCGCCTCAATCTGCACGGTGTAGGAAGCCTCGCCTTCCGCCGCGTCCCGCATGTCCACATAGGCGTAAACATTTTTCACATTGTCGGCCATGTCCGCGGCGACATTGTTCAGGCGGACCGAAACGGTATTCAGCGAGGAGACGACGACCAGGTTTTCCGGCTGGTCGCGCAGCACGAGGGGCACGATGATTTTTTGTTCTCCCCAGAGCGTTATCGGCGCCGATTGGCTGGTGATCCACATCCAGAAGCAAATGGCCAGGATAAAAGAGATGAGCTTGTAATTCCAGTTATGCTTGAACACTTTTTTAATTAAATCCATATGTCACCTCCGAAACAGCGACTTGACATCCGGACGGGCCGGCGGGGGCAGCGACTGCCGCAGGAGGGCGGCCAGGCTTTTTTCGTCGTGAAAACGCTGGAGTTTGCCGTCTAGCACAGAGGAAATAACGCCTGTTTCCTCCGAGACGACCAGCACGAGAGCGTCGCAGACTTCAGACAGGCCGATGGCCGCGCGATGGCGCGTACCGAGGTTTTTATCCAGATCAGGGGCTTGAGTCAGCGGCAAAAAACAGCCCGCCGCCGCCACGCGGTCGCCGCGGATGATGACCGCGCCGTCATGCAGCGGCGATTTGGGAATGAACAGATTGACCAGGAATTCAGAGGAAACGATGCCGTCGATTTTGACGCCCGTGTCCACATATTCCTGGATGCCGGTTGATTTTTCCAGCGCGATCAGGGCGCCGATGCGATTTTGGGACAGCACTTTTGCGCAACGGCTGAGTTCGTCGATCAGGCCCTGCATCTTTTCATCGGCTTCGCGCGCGGGAGAGAGGCCGAACAGCCGGCCGCGGCCGATTTGCTCCAAAGCCCGGCGCAATTCCGGCTGAAAGACGACCGGCAGGGCGACGAGCATCATCGTCCATAATTTGTCGAGTAGCCAAGTCAGGGTTTCCAGTTCCAGCTGCCGGGAGAGAATGGAGACGACGAGCAGCACAAAAATACCCCTGATGAGCTGCACGGCGCGTGTGCCTTCGATCACAAGGAACAATTGATAAAATATAACGGAAACGATGACGATATCGACTATTGCCATCCAGTTCAAATCCGTTAGTATGCTGGTGATGCCCACGCCATTTTCCTCCGGCGAGCGTTCTGTCTTCCATTTTACATGGAACGCGGGCGAATGTAAAGCAGATTCCGCGCAGAAAATTTCTGTTGTTTACATTCAGGCCCGGAGCGTGTACAATGGTAGAAGCGCGCGGCCGCGTGAAAGGATGGTGAGGACGCTGCTTAAAGTATACAAAAATGACGGCTCTAATTTCCAGTCGCTGGAAATAGAGGATTTGACCCGCAACTGCTGGGTCAGCCTTGTCCGGCCGACGGAGCAGGAGCTGGAGCGGGTGGCTGACCTGACGGGCGCGCCGATGGATTTTTTCCGCGCCGCGCTGGACGAGGAAGAACGCTCGCGCATCGAAATTGAGGACGATTTTGCCCTCGTTCTCGTCAACATCCCCATCATGACGAACGAGACGAATTACGACACCCTGCCGCTCGGCATCGTCATAACGCCGGAGCTCATCATCACGGTCTGCCTGGAAGAAAATCCGGCTTTCACGGAATTCAACGACTACACGCGCCGCAGCTTCAACACGGCCAAGCGCACGCGCTTTTTATTTCAGATTTTGCTAAAGGCGGCGACATATTACCTCCGCTATATCCGCCAGATCAGCCGCGCCAATGAGCGCATTGAAAAGGATTTGCGCCGCTTCATGCACAACAAGGGCATTTTCGAGCTGATGGATCTGCAGCAGTCCCTCACTTATTTTTCCGCTTCCGTGCGCTCGAACGGCGTGGTGCTGGACCGGCTGCTCCGAGCCCGCGGCGGCGCCCATATCGCGCACATACTGCCCGTTTACGAGGAAGACGAGGACCTGCTGGAGGACGTCATCATCGAAAACAGCCAGGCGACGCAGATGGTCGAGATGTACAGCCGCATCATCGCGGCGATGATGGAAACTTTTGCCTCTATTATTTCGAATAATTTGAATATGGTGATGAAATTCCTCACGGCCATGACGATCATCCTGGCCATCCCGACGATGATCGCCAGCTTCTGGGGTATGAACGTCATCGTGCCTTTCGGGGAGCGGACGCCTTACGGCTTTTTGTTCGTCGTGGGCATTTGCATCCTGCTGACGGGGATAACCGCCTTTTACCTCATCCGACGCAAAATTTTGTGACGAATTATGTTTATGAAAATAACCTTTATATGCCCGAGCATGGCCGGAAACAAGTCAAAATACTCTTTGCGGCCGCTGGCGTTAATGATTTTGAAATCGCTGACCCCCGAAGAATTTGCCGTTGAATTTTTCGATGAAAGAATAGAACAATTGCCGGAAATCATTGACAGCGAGGCGATTGTTTTCAGCGCCGGCACTTTTTCCGCTAAAAGAGCCTACTCCCTGGCGGGCAAATATAAAAAACAAAACCCGGGAGTTACAATAATCATGGGCGGCTTTCATCCGACGGCCTGCCCGGAGGAAGCGGCCCAATACGCCGACTGCGTCATCGCGGGAGACGCCGAACCGGTCTGGGAACAGGTCATGCGTGATTTACTGGCCGGCAGGCTGCAAAAAAAATACATATCCGATAATTCATGGCTTCTGCCCTTTCGCCGGATGGACAAATCTGTTTTTGCCGGCAAAAAATACGCGGAGCTTGGCGTGGTTCAGTGGAAACGCGGCTGCGCCTACAGCTGCAATTTCTGCTCTATCCGCGCCTTTTACGGATCCTCCGTGGCGGAGCGCGCCGTCGACGACGTGATTCTGGAAATCCAAAACCTGAAGGAAAAGATAGTGTTCATAGCTGACGACAATTTATTGCATAACAGGGAAAAATTAAAGGAGTTTTTAATCAAACTCGCCCCGCTTCAAAGGAAATGGGTCTGCCAAATTTCCATAAACGTCGCCACTGACGGCGAAATATTAGACCTGATGGCCAAAAGCGGCTGTATGGCTGTGATCATCGGCTTTGAAAGTTTGAATTTGCGGAACCTGATGGAAATAGGCAAAAAGCAGAATATTGCAAATAATAATTATGACGAGGCTGTCGCCGAGATCTACAGCCGCGGCATCATGATTTACGCCACGTTTATTTTCGGTTATCCGCACGACACTTTGGACAGCTTTGACGAAGTTTACAATTTCGCCGCCAAACACCGGTTTTTTGTCGCGAATTTCAATCCGCTTATGGCGATGCCGGGCACGGCTTTGTATGACGAATTAAAGGAACAGGGCCGGCTGATCAGCGAAAAATGGTGGCTTGACGGCGATTACCGTTACGGCGCCGCCATGCACCGGCCCGAAAAAATTTCCGCGGAGCAGCTGGCCGAAAACTGCCGGAGACTGAGAAGCAAATTTTATTCCGTGCCTTCCATTGCCGCGCGCTTGCTGCACCGTGTAAATATAAAATATGCGGCGGAATTTTTGCTGATGAATTTTATCTCCGCCGCTGAAATAAAGCAAAAACAAAAGGCGAAGCCGGAGGGCGAAATTTGAAAATAGCGCTGATAAAGCCGACCATCGGCACGAAAAGCGGCAGCCTGTATGTGGACGAGGGGCGGATGGAACCCCTCCAGCTGGGGCTCATCGCCTCGCTTATCCCGCCAGGCGACGATGTTGTTTTATATGACGACCGCATGGAGCAAATTCCGTTTGACGATCCCGCCGACGCGGTTATGATCACAACGGAAACCTTTACGGCGAAAAGAGCGTATGAAATTGCGGCTGAGTACGCCAAACGCAAAGTGCCCGTCATCATGGGCGGCATGCACGCCAAGCTTTCCCCGGAGGAAATGGCGGAGCATTGCGACAGCCTTATTGCCGGCGACGCGGAAAATATATTGCCCCAAGTGCTTGAAGATTTGAAAAACGGCGCCCTGCGCCCTGTTTACGACTGCGGCGTCGCCGATCCTCCGCAAAACGGCTCCGTGACCCGCCGCGACATTTTTGCGGGGAAGGGCTATCTGCCAGTTTCGCTCCTGCAATTCAGCCGCGGCTGCGTTCACGGGTGCAAATATTGCGCCGGCAGCGTTTATTTTGACAAACGCCACTATTGCCGCCGGGTTGAAGATGTTATAGCGGAGATAAAATCGCAAAAACGCAAGCTCCTGTTCTTTGTGGACGACAACCTGATTGCCAATCCGGAAAAAGCCAAGGAGCTGTTTCGCGCGCTTATTCCTTTGAAAATAAACTGGGTCAGCCAGGGCACGGTCAGCATGGTTTACGACAACGAGCTGATGGACCTGATCGTCAAAAGCGGCGGCCTGGGTTTTGTCATCGGATTTGAAAGCATAAATCCCGATGCGATAAGCCTTATGGGCAAGGATGTCAATATAAAAGGAGGCGCCGGCAAATATAAAACGGAAATTGAGCTTTTGCGCCAATGGGGGCTGCAAACCTGGGCGGCGTTTACGCTGGGCCATGACACGGATACGGTTGAAAGCATTAAACAGACAGCGGAATGGGCAATTCGGAACAAATTTACTTTTGCCGCTTTTAATATTCTCATGCCGTATCCGAAAACCCCGCTGTACGAGAAGCTGGCCGCCGAGGGGCGGCTGCTTTATGACGGAAAATGGTGGCTGCATGACGAATACCGCTTTAATCACGCTTCCTTCCTGCCGAAAAACATGACTCCCGACGAATTGACCGAAGCGGCGTTTTATTGCCGGAAAAAATTCAACAGCCTCACGGCTGCCGCGTACAGAATGTTTGAGCCGCAGACAAATATGCGGACGCTGAAAAAACTGATAACCTACTGGCTCTACAACCCACTGTTTCGCAAGGAAGTGTTCAAAAAACAGGGCTTGCGGCTTGGACTGAAGCATTTTGGTCAAAACGGGCGCGGGTGTGATTGAGTGTTCGGTCACAAGTCGCGCCCTCCCGGTCACAGAGGCGCGACTTATTTTTCGCCCGCAGCCTGCCTGATGCCTGCCGGAAGCCGCAAAACGGTCACATAAAAGTCATAATTGGAAAAATATTTACCCAATATACTGGACTTTGCGCCCGCAATAAGGTATACTCTTTGTGACGATATCGCGGCAACTGAGCCGCCGTATACGCAAACCCGCCGCGCGGCCGCTGCGGAAATCATTTGCTGTTTGCAAAGGGGATTCACATATGCGAGAAAAAGTCACAATTCAGAAATTGCGGGACAAAGCCCTTTCCGGTGAAAAAATAACTATGATGACGGCTTACGATTACCCGCTGGCCAGGCTGGAAGAAAAAGCCGGCATGGACGTCATCCTCTGCGGCGACTCCGTGAACATGACGGTTTACGGCTATGACAACACTCTGAACATCGGCATGGACGTCATGGTCCGGCACGCCCAGGCCGTGCGGCGCGGAGCGCCGGCGGCGTTTTTGGTCGGCGACATGCCCTACATGTCCTACCAGGTCAGCCCGGAAGAAGCGATTCGCAACGCCAGCCGCTTTATGGCGGAAGCCGGTTGCGACGCCGTGAAAATCGAGGGCGGCGCCGAAGTGGCCGAGACGGCGGCGGCAATGGTCAAAGCGACAATCCCCGTCATGGGGCATCTCGGCCTCACCCCCCAATCCATCGCCCAGCTTGGGGGCTTTAAGTCCCAGGGGCGCGACCTCGCGGCCGCGCAGAAAATCATCGATGACACGGCGGCTTTGACCGCGGCGGGCGTCAGCCTGATGGTGCTCGAAGCCGTGCCGCCGGAGGTAGGCTGCCTTGTGGCGGAACGCGCCGGCATCCCGGTCATCGGCATCGGCGCCGGCCCCCATGTTCACGGCCAGCTTTTGATCGTGCACGACGCCCTGGGTTTTTACAGTCCCTTTGTGCCTAAGTTTGTCAAGCAATTTGCCGATCTTGACGCAATAATCAGCGAAGCCCTGGCGCGCTACGTCCGGGAAGTGCGCGGCGGCGTTTATCCGGCGGAAGAGCATTGTTACCAGGCCAAGACCGGGGAAACGGAAAAGATTTTGCGCGAAATATAGGGAAACGCTGATCGCCGCGTCTTCCGGGCGGCAAAAGGAGGGGGTTTAATCATGATGCCGGACAAAAAGGCGGAGCAGCCGGGAACCGTTCTGCAAGTGAAAATGCTGGGGGGGTTTTCCCTATCCCTTGGCAAAAGAGGCGTCATTGAAGATGAAGGCCGCAGCCGCAAGGTTTGGACTTTGCTGGAATATCTGCTGATCAACCGCCGCCGGGACCTGAACCAGGACGATTTGGTGGAACTGCTCGTCAAGGACGACCACAGCGCCAATCCGGGCAACGTCATCAAGAACATCGTGTATCGTTTGCGCAACGTCCTCGATGAATACGG
Organism: Gracilibacteraceae bacterium; assembly: GCA_031274335.1. Lineage (GTDB taxonomy): Bacteria > Bacillota > Desulfitobacteriia > Desulfitobacteriales > Syntrophobotulaceae > JAIRRL01. Next base: position 136 of record JAISQG010000206.1, on the reverse strand, counting down.
CTTGCCGTCAAAACAGTACGTTCTGTGCAAAAAAAGCGTGTACTCTTGGAATATGTCGATTCCGTGCGAGGTGGACGTCGAATTATTCGAGAATAAATGGAAAAAGGCCGGCCAATCCAATGTGAGCGACGACGAA